>JAURNJ010000020.1 GCA_030830245.1 Novosphingobium sp.
GGGGGGGGGGGGGGGCCGGCACTGTGCGCATATCGCGGTCCGAGGATGTGCTCGACGTGGTCCTTAACCGACTGGAACAGGGCAACGCCATTGACCGACCCATGCGCGATGCTCTCTATGAGGCCTTCCAGCTCGCCGCCATCGATCCGTCGATTGCCCGCGTCGTGCTACGCGGCGAGGGCAAGACGTTCAGTCTTGGCGCGGACTTGAGCGAATTCGGCACGACCGGCGACCCGGCGACGGCTCATGCGATCCGCACCGCGACGCTCCCGGCGCACATGGCGCTTCGCATTGCCGAGAGGCTCGAAGTTCGAATTCAAGGGGCTTGCGTCGGCTCCGGGCTGGAGCTGGCCGCCTTTGCCGGACGCGTCGTGGCCGACCCAAAGGCGTGGTTCCAGCTTCCAGAGCTGTCGATGGGCATTTTGCCGGGCGCTGGTGGCTGTGTCTCGCTGACCCGTCGCATCGGGCGGCAGCGCGCGGCCCTTATGATCCTCTCAGGCAAGCGGATTTCAGCCAGAACCGCGCTGGACTGGGGTCTGGTCGATGAGATCGTAGACGATCTGGCCTGAGGCAACCGTCAGCACGACATCCTCGCTTGTCAGCCGTTCGCGCGCTTGCGACCAGGGTCGGGAAAGCAGGCACAGGTCGGCTGGCGTTCCTTCCCGTACCTCGCGTTGCCTAGAAAAATCCGTCGGATCGGCCAGCGAAAGTGCGAGGGTCGCTTCCGGTGACAGCGCTTCGCTTGCGCCAATTATGCTGCCCTGAATGGTCTGCCGCGACACGGCAGAACGCATCGCCGACCACGGATCGACACTGGCGAAGGGGGCATCGCTGCCGCCCGCGAGCGGGATTCCCGCCGCAGACAGTCCCGCCAAGCGGTAGAGATGGGGGTGAGATGAGGCCTCGACATCGAGCAGATAGCGGTCGCCGCGCTCAAAGATGAAGTGGGGCTGCACGCAAACGGCGAGGCCAAGGTCAGTGATCTGTGCAATATGGCCCGGAGCGGTGACAGACGCGTGTTCGATCCGGTCACCGATCATGGCTCCAACTTCTTCCAGTGCCGCGAGTGCAAAGACCAGCTCGACTTCGCTGACGCAGTGAATGGCAACGGCGCGTGCTTGTTCGTGTGCTTGCCTGATCAACGCCACAGCATCGTCGAAAGGGGGCAAGTTGGCTTCGTGGAGATGCATCTTCACCGGCCCTAGCGCCCAGCCCGTTTGGAGCGCGTGGGCCAAATCCAAAGTCCCGGCCAGCATCACGGATTGCATCAGCTCGCCATTTTCGCGTTGCCCCGCGAAATGCGCCGCCATTGCCGGTCCGTTCTGCGGCGTCATGTCAGTCAGCCCGGTCACACCGAAGGAAGCAAGTTCTGCGCTTACCAGAGAGAAATCGGGCGGATTGCTGCCCAGCGCCGCGCGCAACCATTCATCCGCATTGAACAGGCGACCGGTAAAGCACCCGTTCCCGCGCTCCAGACCCGGCGACGGATCATTTTCAGCCAGCAAGAGATCAAGCGCCAAACTGTTCAGCAGCCACATCCGCCCCGACCGGTGCTGCAAACGCAAGGGCCGGTCGGCCACCAGCAGATCGAGCGCGCGGGCATCGGGCAATCCACTAAGCACGCTCTCGTGATAGCCGAGCCCGCGAATCCAGCCTGAGCCGGGCGCTTGGGCCAAAACTTCGCGCAGCGTAGCCTCATCCTCGACCTGCGGCGGGCCGCACCATACCGAGTGGCGACGCGCTGCCAGCCCGGCAAGGTGCACATGGTGATCGTGAAGACCGGGCAGCAGCAGGCCGCCCTTGGCTTCGCGCACCTGTTGAGCATCATCCGGAAGGCCGCGACCGATCCCCGCGATTCTACCGCCCACGACCAGCACGTCTGCCCGCTTGCCGCCAAGCAGTTCCGCGTCGCGGATCAGCAATCGATCTTTTGGCCGAGCCACTTTTCCGTATCCGCGCCGAGATCGCGCACAGGGGCCATGCCTCCACGGTGCGGCACCTTCGGGAACAGCTGGCCAACTGCACTGCCCCAGGCGCGCAGCTCCGCTTCGATCGCCTGCCGGTCGAACGCGCGCTCCTCGGCCAGCGCCTTTGCGGCAATCGCGCTCATCGAAAGGCCGACGCGTGCAGCTCCGCCGATCGCATAGGCGCGCCAGCCTTCGAGCGCGGCGGTAATTCCAGTCAGCGGGTCGGCCAGCGCATCGCCGACATAGCCTATCTCGCCGGTGGCATCGGCCAGCGCACGGGCAAGCCCACCCGCCACCGCACAATCGTTACCAACGCCCACCCAGTTCGCAGCGTCGCCAGTGGCGCCATGTCCGGTGATGGACAGCCAGACGAGCCCGGGCACTTCACTCACCAGCGCATCGGCGTCCACGCCAAGATGTCGCAGGGCGCGTGGGCGTGATGCCTCGATCACGATGTCGGCTCGCCGGATCAGCGCAACCACTCGGTCGCGCGCCAAGGGGTCCGTAAGATCGGCAGCCACGCAATGCTTGCCCTGGTTCACGATTGCGAAGGTTTGCGGATCACTCGAACGGATCATGTCCGGCCGTCTCGGGTTCTCGACCTTGACCACGTCCGCACCAGCCAGCCAGAGCAGGTGGCCGCACAATGGCCCTGCCCAGATCGCCGAAATATCGACCACCAGCGGGCGATAGCCCTGGGGACGCTCGCGGCGTGATCCGCGAGCCAGCACCTCGACCGGGGGCGATGCAGGCACTTCATCCGAGCAGGCGACCGGCAAGCCCAGCGCGCGACCTTTTGCCAGCAGGTCCATGCTGTCATGCAAGGCAATTTCCTCGGCCATTTCCTGCTCGCTTGCGCTTTCCATCCCCTCCTTGCCGAACAGGGCGGGCAGATAGGCGCGATCCTCCTCGCGCATGATAGTCAGCGCAAACCAGGAACCATCGCGCGTGGGATTGAGATAGCTTCCGCCCACGCCTGCCGAGCGCCGCCCGCGTATCTCGAAGTCGCGGGCCGAACCGCGCTCGCCGACAATCGTCAGACCGTCCAGCGTGGCGATCCGCTCCGACCCGGTGAGGTCTGCAAGTTCGCGCAACTGCCTGTCGGCCCAGCGCCAAAGCGGGATTGGCGGCCCGCGCAGGGCCTCGTCAGTCTGCAAGGATTTCCTTCACCTTGCGGCGCAGCAGCTTGCCCATCTCATTGTAGGGCAGCTCGTCGACATAGACGACCTTTTCAGGCACGCGCGAGGAGCGCAGGCGACTGCGGACCAGTTCCTTGATCTCGTCCTCTGCGGGCCGTTCGTGGCCTTCGCGCGGCACGATCGCCATGCCGACTGCTTCGCCCCATTCAACCGAAGGGATCGCGACCGCGCAGGCGTCGCCCACAGCCGGGTGAGTGAGCACGACGTCCTCAATCTCGCCGGGCGACATGTTCTCGCCGCCGCGCACGATCACGTCGTCGGCGCGGCCGGAAAGGAACAAGTAGCCGTCCTCGTCCATGTAGCCGGCGTCGCGGGTGGGGAACCAGCCTTCGGAGTCGAGCGCGCTCTTTTCCTTGTACTCGCCCGAGACCTGTTCGCCCCGCACGTAGATTTCACCCGGCTCGTTGGGGCCGAGAACCTTGCCATCCTCGTCGCGGATCTCGATCTCGACAGTTGGTAGGGGGATGCCCAGCGAGGTGAGCCGCGCAGGAGGCTGGCTGTCGTCGAGCGGCCAGAGCCAGAGGTCGCCGTCGCGCAGGAA
>JAURNJ010000156.1 GCA_030830245.1 Novosphingobium sp.
GTGGCCTTGTCGAGTTGCACCTCGGCAAAGGAAATCGCCTTCTTCCCGGTGCCGCACACATCCTTGAAGGCGATGCAGCTATGACCGAGGTGGCGCAAGGCCAGCTCGTCCATGCCATGCCCGCCGCCCATGCCGTCGGTCCCGCGCCCGGCATCGAGGCAGAAGCTGATCACCATGGTGTCGTCGACCGGTGCAACCTCGACCCCGTAGCGTGCCATGACGTTTAGATCGTACTTGATGTTCTGGCCGACCTTGAGCACGGCATCGCTTTCGAGCAGCGGCTTGAGCCGGGCAAGGGCTTCGCTCAGCGCAACCTGCTCGGGCTTCTCGGCGAACATGTCCGTTCCGCCATGGCCAAGCGGGATGTAGCAGGCTTCGTTGGGGCCGACCGCAAGGCTCACGCCGACGAGGTCCGCGCGCATGGCGTCAAGCGCGGAAGTCTCCGTGTCGAAGGCGATCTTTCGCGCCGCAAATGCCCGGACGATCCAGCTGTCGAGCGCTGCAAGCGTCGTGACGCATTCGTAGGCGCTGTGATCGATCGCCGGCATTTCCGGCAAGGGCTGGCGGGCGGCACCTATGCTCGGACCTGCAGCGACATTGTCCCGCGTGGCGGGGTGAAGCTGGGTCTTGCGTTCGGGGCTGCCCGCGCCAGTTCCCAACCGCTTGAGCAGGCTGGTGAAGCCGTGCTTTTCAAGGAACGCGGCCAGCGGACCGGGCGGAATTTCACCAAGTTTGAAAGCTTCGAGAGGCAGCGGCAATTCGCAATCCTGCTTGAGCTCGACCAGCACGCGGCTCAGCCGCGCCATGTCGGCGTGCTCGATCAGCCGTTCCTGCAGCTTGGAGGCTTTCATGCCGGGCGCGGCGGCCAGCACCGAATCGAGGTCGCCGTGTTCCTGGATAAGCTTGGTCGCAGTCTTGGGGCCGACGCCGTAGACACCAGGAACGTTGTCTACAGAATCGCCCATCAGCGCGAGCACGTCGCCCACCTTCTCGGGCGGAACGCCAAACTTCTCGACGACTTCGGGCACGTCAATGCGCTGGTTCTTCATCGTGTCGAGCATGTCGACATGTCCTTCACCGTCCGGCCCGACCAATTGCATCAGGTCCTTGTCGGAAGAGACGATGGTCACATCCCATCCGGCGCGAGTCGCGGCGCGCGCATAGGAAGCGATCATGTCATCGGCCTCGACGTCGTCTTCCTCGATGCAAGCAAGCGAAAACGCAAAGGTGGCATCGCGGATCAGCGGAAACTGGGGGACAAGGTCTTCCGGCGGTGGCGGACGGTTGGCCTTGTATTTGTCGTAGATTGTGTTGCGAAACGACGTGCCCGATTTGTCGAGGATCACGGCCATATGGGTCGGCCCGTCGGCTTTGTGCAGGTCTTCGGCCAGTTTCCATAGCATGGTCGTGTAGCCGTAAACCGCTCCTACCGGCGTCCCCTCTGGATCGGTGAGTGGCGGGAGGCGATGGTATGCCCGGAAAATATAGGCCGAACCATCGACGAGATAGAGGTGCTGCTTCGCCTGCATCGCGGCTGGTTAGCAGGCGAGGGGGCCGCCGTCAGCCAAGATATGCGCCTGTGTGCCGTGGTCACAAAGCTAACACATTCTCGTGATAACATCTTGATGTCAGTTGCCTAAAACGCAACTGTTGCGACAAGCGCTTGCATAGGCGCGGCAAGACGACTAATTGACGCGACGGAGGCTGTCGGATGCGGCAGACTTCCGGTGCGGCATGCGCCGTGCCTGGTCCACTTGTTTTCAAGGAATACCATAAGATGCGCAAGATCGTTTTTGCTGCTGCCGCCGCCATCGGTGCCCTTTCGCTCGCGGCTTGCTCGGAAGCCACCAAGGACGCGGCTGAAGAAACCACTGAAGCTGCTGCCGATGATGCCGCTGCTGCTGCTGACGCCGCTGGCGAAGCTGCCGAGGGCGCTGCTGCTGCTGATGAAGGCGCTGCTGACGCTGGTGCTGCCGACGCTGCCGCTGAAGGCGCCGAAGCTGCTGCCGGTGCTGCCGACGCTGCCAAGGAAGCTGCCGAGTAATCGGTAACACTCCAAAAGATCGGGGCGCGGGAACCGGATCGGTTCTCGCGCCCTTTTCTTGTCCGCTTCGGGCGGGCGCGGCTGGCCTGTCGTTGTTGCTTGCGCGTCCCTGATGAAGCGAATATTTTGCTCAGCGAAGCGAGGCAATTCTGGCTCGCTTCGCGGCGTGGCTTGGCCATCGTCGCAGTCCCCAGATGATCGAGGATCGAATTGATGCGCAAGACCGTGCTTGTCGCCACTGCTGCCTTCGCTGCAATGGCACTTTCCGCCTGTTCCAATGCTGAGTCGGAAGAAACCGCAACCGACACAGAAGCCATGGCTGATGAGGCCGAGGCCATGGCCGAAGAGCCTGACGCCGCCGTCGAAGATGCAGGCGCGGAAGCTGCTGCTGCCGCAGAGGAAGAGGCCGAGGCCGTTACCGCCGAACAGACGGCCAATGACGAGGCTGCTGCTGCCGCCGATGCTGCCGCCGACGCAGAAGCGGCCCTCCAGGCCGAATAGGCATTTCTAACCTGAATCCGGAGACCGCCGGCTGCGGCGGTCCGGATCAGATGCCTCCAGAATTCAAAAGCGGCACCTCGGTCTCAAGCGGGGTGCCGTTTGTCTTTTGGGGAACCAGCGCTCCGATTGCGCTGATCAACGAATCGCGCTGCGCTGCCGCAGGGCATCTCCGCTGGCATAGCCATCGTAGATCGCGCGGGCGAGCTGCGCGATCCTGGCCTCGCGATTGCCTTTCGACCCCTGTCCGGTGACATAGATGGCAATGGCAAACGCCCGCCCGTCCGGGGTCCACACGATGCCCACGTCGCTCGACGTATTGTAAAGCGAACCGGTCTTGTGCGCGACGGTGGCTTCCTGCGGCAGTAGCGCCGGAATTCGACGCTTTCCGGTCTTGCAGCGCTCCATGGCACTCAGGATGACGTCGCGGTGGCGCGCTTGCAGCCATTTGCCGCGGTACAGTCCGCTGAGCAGTTGCACCATGGCGAGCGGCGTGGCGCTGTCGCGATAGTCGATAACCGACGCCGGATCGACGTCGCCATCGTCGCGAACCAGGGTCGCGATGTCGCGGTCAATCCGGAAATCGGTAATGCCTGCGCGCCGCGCCCAGTCGTTGACTGCTTGCGGGCCGCCTACCACGGCGAGCAATGCGTCTGTCGCCGGATTGCTGCTGCGCGTGATCATCAAGTCGA
>JAURNJ010000157.1 GCA_030830245.1 Novosphingobium sp.
CCATCCGGCGAGCTTCTGCCGCACTTCGGGGCTGGCCGTCGCCATGAAAGACGTCTGCGTGTAGCGCGGCGGCATCCAGCCGACCTGTTCCAGCGCCGGTTTCATGTTGAGCATGCCCTGCCCAAGGCCGAGGTGATAGATCGCGTCGGGCTTGCGCGAGGCGAGGTCCCGCAGGGTTTCCACCCGCTTCTCCTCGTCGATGGGGATAGGCACCTCGGCAATGATCTCGAGGCCCACGTCCTGCGCTGCCAGCCGGGCATACTGGAGATACTCCTGCCCCAGCATGTTGCGCATGTTCGTCACCCCACCGCTGCTGCGTGTCGCGTCCATCGACAGGGCAATGCGCCGGTGCCCGTCCATCGCCATGACCGAGGCGATGATTTGCGATTCATCGGCCATAGAGCCGTTGTTCAGTTGGAACACCCAGTCGCCCAACATGCGTTCGGTGCCCGCCATCGAGACGATGGGCACTTCCGCCAGCTTCTCGACATAAGGCGCGAGCGGCGTGCCGTTTTCGGTGATCATCGGGCCGTAGATGATCAGGCAGCCTTCCTCGACCAGTTCATGGAATGCGTCGCGCACATTGCGGAACGACCCGTTCGACAGACCGTGCACGACGCGTACCACGATCTCGATCGGCCGGTCGATGATCCCGGCGGCGCGGTATTCATCGATGGCCAGCTCGAAGGTCGGGAGGATCACGCCCTCCAGCGACGAGCCAAAATTGGGCACATCGACCAGGATACCCATGCGCACGGTATCGGCGCTCGATTTTGCAATGTTCATGCGCCACTCCCGATTGGCTTTGGAAGTGTTCCGCAGGCCGGACCCGAGGGCAACGCTTATGTCGGCATTAATTCAACGCCGGTCAGGCACATGGCCAAGGCGGGGGCGGAAATTGTCATCGCGACTGCCTTGCTATACACCTGCGCAGGGAAGGCGGAGGACAGAAAAAGGCAGGGAAATGGGCCTGAAGGAAGACACGCCGCAAGGCCGCCAAACGCCAATGCGCGATCGCCCCGCCAAGGGCCGCCCAAAGCGCACCGAAAGCGAAGAGCGCATGATCCCCGATGCCCTGCTGGCGGCCGCCAACCAGTTCATCGCCGACGAGAAGACGTCCAATGTCTCGGTGCGGCGCATCGCGGAAAAGGCCGGGGTCAATCCGGCGATGATCAACTACTATTTCCACAACAAGAACGGGCTGCTTCTCGCCATTTTCGAGGCGAACTTCCTGCCGCTGGTCAAGAAGTTGCGCGCCTTCGAAAAGGATTGCCGCGATCCTGCTTGCGAGGATGTCAGCATCGCGCGCCTAGTCACGATGATCGACCGTCATTTCGAAAAATCGCCGTCCCTGTTCGTGCTGCACAAGGACATGATCAGCGAAGGTTCGGGACTCTCGGGAACCTACAGCGAGGATAATGGCGCGCGTGGTTATACAACGATCGTGCGGATCATGCGCCTGATGATGGACCGGGGCCTGTGCCGCAGTGACATCTCGCCCGAGCAGGCAGCCTATGTCATCGCCATCCTGGGCGCAGTGCACCATATCATGACACCGATATTCGCCATTGCCTTTCGCGGATTGCTGGAGGGTGACCGGACCAGCGAACTGGCCGCACTGGCAACGCAATTGCTCAGGCCACAAGGGGAACCGGATTCCGTTTAATATCCCGGGTTGACCTGACGAGCGCTTGCCCGAAGTTCGGTGCCAGACCGGACCCAGGAGCAGGAAGCCGAAATGTACAGGATCATCCAGTGGGCGACAGGCAATGTCGGCAAGGCATCGCTGCGCGCGATCATCGACACGCCCGATTTCGAGCTGGTCGGCCTATATGTCTACAGCGCCGACAAGGCCGGACAGGACGCGGGCGATCTTGTCGACAGGGGCAAGACCGGGGTTCTCGCCACCAATGATATGGATGCCATTCTCGCGCTCGATGCCGACTGCGTGGTGTTCAACGGGCTGGGTGACACCAAGGATCCGATGGAGAGCGAAGAGACGATCTGCCGCATCCTCGCCTCGGGCAAGAACGTGGTCTCCACCGCCGTCTCGCGCCATATCCACATGGATGCTATGACAAAGGAATCCCGCGACCGGCTTGAGGCAGCGTGCCGCGAAGTCGGGGTCAGCTTCTTCAGTTCGGGGATAAATCCCGGCTTCACCGCCGAAGCCCTGCCCGTCGCCATTTCCGCGGTCGCCGACCGGATCGATCACATCCACTGCATCGAACTGGTCGATATGGCGCATTACACTTCGGGCCAGATCGTCCACGAGGCAATCGGGATGGGCAAGCCCGCTGAAACCCGGACCCCGCTGGAAAACGACGGACCGGTCGAAGAAAACGCTTACTACACATCGGCCCTGCTGATGCAGGACGCCTTTGGCCTCAAGTTCGACGAAGTCGTCCGCTCGACGGAAAAGGCGCTGGCCAGATCGGACATTGAGGTCCCATGGGGCGTCATCAAGCAGGGCACCATCGCGGGACTGCGCATGCGCCTGCAAGGAATACTGGGCGGCAAGCCCTGTTTCACGTCGGACATGGTGTGGAAGGTAACCGACGATGTTCCTGACGACTGGCCGACCGGCGATTCGACATGGCTGATCCGCATCGAGGGCGATCCCGAGATCAACTGCCGCTTCGACATGGAATCGAAGACTGGGCGCACCGTTTCGCATGTCACCTCGATGGCAGCACTCAACCGGGTGCGCGACGTGATCGCGGCGGAGCCGGGCGTCCGCACGCGGCTGGACTTCCCGCTTAGCTCGGGCGGACGGATCGCAGCGCTCGGTTAGACAGCGCCCTCTTCAGAAGACAACGACATTGCGCCGCGTTTCGCCTGCCACCAGCCGGGCATAGCCCTCGTTGATGCCATCGAGCCCAATGCGGTCGGAAATCAGTTCGTCGAGCAGCAACTTGCCGTCGAGATAGAGCCGCGCCAACTGCGGCAGGAACACCTGAAAGGGCGAGCTGCCCATGAACGATCCGATCATCCTGATCTCGTTGAACATCAGTTTGGCGATCGGCAGGTCCATCATCGCATCGTTCCGAGGCATGCCGACCAGAGCAACCGTGCCGCCCTTGCGCACCATATGGTAGGCCTGGAGTAGGGTCGCGGGCAGTCCGATGACTTCGAAGCCGTAGTCGACGCCGCCTGACGACAGTTCGCGCACTTCGCCGACCGCATCCGGCCCCGCCAGCACGACATCGGTCGCGCCGAACTGGCGAGCGGCATCCAGCTTGGCTGGCACCGTATCCACGGCGATGATCTGGGCAGCGCCCGCGATCCGCGCGCCCTGGATGACGTTCAGGCCCACGCCGCCGCAGCCGATCACCGCAACGCTCGATCCGGGGCGGACCTTTGCGCCATTGAGCGCGGCGCCTGCCCCGGTCAGGACGGCGCAGCCCATCAAGGCGGCACATTCGGCGGGAATGCCTTCGGGCAGCTTCACCACCGAATTGCGATGCACCACGACTTCCTCGGCAAAGCCGCCAATCCCCGCAAGCGCATAGACCGGCTCGCCGCGCAAGCTGACGCGCGGACGGGTTATGCCGGCAGGCTTGGTGTCGCAGCGATGGTTGTGGCCTGTCTGGCACTGAGCGCAGTGGCCGCAGAACGAGGAAAACGACGTCGAAACGAGATCGCCGACCGCGATCCCTTCTACGCCCTCGCCCACTGCTTCGACCACGCCTGCTGCTTCGTGGCCAAGGATCGCAGGCACCACCACCGGGTTGTCGCCCTGCGCGAGGTGAAGGTCGCTGTGGCACAGGCCGCTGGCCTGAACCCGCACGCGCAGTTCCCCCTCGCGCGGGCCATCGAGATCGACATCCTCGACCACGAACGGTTGCCCGACTTCATGCAGAACCGCAGCTTTCATTGCCATCTCCCAGCCTCGCACACGTCAATGCGAATGGAATTCTCTGGCATTCATGCCGGGAGGATACAAGCCAGACCGTTTGGCGATTAGCCTCGAATCAGTTCGCGCCCGATTGCGAGATTAGCCAGTCCGTCGCTTCCTTGTGCGCGTCCGCTGAGCCTGAACAGCTGACCTTGTCGTCGCCGCCTTCGGCCTCGCTCAGCCGCTGGATGTCTGGGTGGAAATATGGCCCCCTTCGTCCGCAGGCGCAGCCGTCCCACGTCACTGTCACCTTGTCGCCGGTAACGAAGCCGCCCCAATAGGATTCCGCGATAAGGTCGAGGAATGCATAACGTCCGGTCTGGGTGCCTTCGCGTGGCAAGGGATCGCCGGTCTCCAGGTCGAGAATGTACAGGATTGTCGAGACCGGCGGATGATACATGCCGTGTTCGCATGCCATCGCACCGCCCAGCGATTCCGACATGCCATAGCCAAACCGCATCGGGGCGCCGATGAAGTCCTCGATGCGCTCCTTCCAGTCGGGCGGCAGATCCAGCCCCTTGGCGCCACCGCCGGTGGTGACGATCGATTCGTGCGCGAAAAGCTGCTTTATGCCGCGTTCCTCGCCGCGCAGCATCCAGTCGTAGAGGTGGGGAGTGACACCGACGACATAGGCTGGCTTGCCCAGCAGGTCATTGACCAGCCGCTCGAAAAAGACCTTCTGCCTTTGTACCTCATCCTGCTGGCCGGAGACCATCGCGCGATATTTCTCGAGCAGGGCCGGTGCGATTTCGAGCTGGTCCAGCTCACCCCGCTGGCTCGCCCCACGCACCTGACCCACGAGCGACATGAGGTCAGCGCTCAGGTAATCTGTGTTGAGCACATAGGTCGTGTCTTCCGACCCGATCCCCGAAACCAGCGCATCCATCATGCGCTGCGCCAGATGGCGGCCATGACGATAGGAAGGGTGGACAATCGGCACAGGCCCGCTGCCATTGGCCTCGATCAGCAGGTCGAGCGGGTTCGGCGTATCATCCAGCGTGTCGTAGGAATGGAACAGCTGAAAGGCGA
>JAURNJ010000158.1 GCA_030830245.1 Novosphingobium sp.
CCTCGCTGATCTCGCACAGGTCAACGCGATCACCTTTGCGGCGCGGCCGACACTGGCCTTCCTGGAACGCATCGTGGAGCCGGGACAGCGCCTCAAGTTGCTCGATGTCGGCTTCGGCCATGGCGACATGCTGCGCCGCATCGCAGGTTGGGGAGCCAGGCGCGGCGTGGATTGCGAGCTGGTCGGGATAGACCTCAATCCCCGCAGTGAAGCGATCGCTCGCGCGGCGACGCCCCGCGCCATGCCGATCACCTATCGCACCGGCGACTTCGCCGAACTGGCAGGGCAGGGGTGGGACGCGGTGGTGTCCAGCCTCGTCGCCCATCACATGAGCCGCGACCAGCTTCTGGCGTTCCTGCACTTCATGGAGCGCGAAAGCGCGCGCGGCTGGCTTGTCAACGATCTGCACCGGCATCGCCTCGCGTATTTCGGTTACCCGCTGCTGGCGTGGATGATGGGCTGGCACCGGATTGTGCGTGAAGATGGCACATTCTCGATCGCCCGGTCCTTCCGGCCCGGCGAGTGGGACGAATTGCTCGCAGCGGCGGGAGTGGCAGGCGCGGAAGTGCGCCGCTGGTTTCCCTTCAGGCTATGCGTCTCCCGGGTCCGTTGATTGTCGGCGGCGGCCCGGCGGGCGCTGCCGCAGCCATCGTGCTGGCACGCGCCGGAGTGCGCCCAACGGTGCTCGAACGTCATGCCGTTCCGCACGATGCTTTGTGCGGCGGATTCCTGAGCTGGTCGACTGCAAGCAGGCTGCAACACCTGGGCATCGACCTGGCAACGCTTGGCGCGCATCCTGTCGAGCGAGTGCGCCTGCTTGCCGGTAATCGACAGACCGAAGCGCGCCTGCCGCAGCGCTGCTGGTCGCTCTCGCGCCGCGTGCTCGATGCGAGGTTGCTGGCCCGAGCGGAGGAGGAAGGGGCCGAGGTTTGGCGAGGAGCGAAGGTCGCCAGGCTGGTCGCTGGCGGCGCCGAACTGGCAGGCGGTGCGGCGATAGAGGCAGAGGCGACCATTCTCGCTACCGGAAAGCACGACCTGCGCGGCGCGGGCCGTCCCGCCATGTCCACTGATCCCGCCGTGGGTCTGCGCTGGCGGCTGGCGGGAACCGCTGCGTTGCAGGCAATGGTTGGTGGTGCGGTGGAACTGCACCTGTTCGCAGGCGGCTATGCGGGGCTGGCCTTGCAAGAAGACGGATCGGCGAACCTGTGCATGGCGGTCAGGCGGAGCGTTCTCGCCAGCGCAGGAGGCGATCCGGTGCGCCTGCTAGAGCGGCTAGCCGCAAGGCACTCGGCGCTGGCCGATCGGATCGCGGTGGCAGGAAGCGATCCCGGCTTGGCGCAGGCGGTTGCGAATGTTCCCTATGGCTGGATCGCGAAGCATCCGGCGCAGGGCGAGCTGCGGGTCGGCGACCAGTCGGCGGTGATCCCTTCGCTGGCGGGTGAGGGCATAGCGATCGCGCTGGCGAGCGGCACGGCGGCGGGGCTGGCGATCCGCGATGGCATCGATGCGGCCCGGTTTCAGAAACGTCTGGCGCGGCGGGCGCAGTTCCCGGTGAGAGTTGCTGGCGCGATTGCGAGGGTTGGTGCAAATCCCCTGGGGGCTGCTGCCATCATCGAGGCGGTCGGATTAATGCCGGCCTTGTCAGGGCTTGCAGCGCGAATGTCACGGATGGGCGAGCCTGCCGCCTAGAGTGGGCTGCGTAAAACCTGAAGCTCGCAGCCCACTCTATATCTATGTTGGCGCATCGCCCTTCGCGAAAAACCGGTTCCCACTTTTTCGCGGGATGCTCTATTCGATTCCGCCGGGGTAGGCCGGTCGGTCCATTGCTTCGAGCCCGCGTGCCAGCGCGCGCACGCAAGCGGCAAGATCGTCGGCATCGACCGAGCGAACCACGAAATTGGCGCCGGACTTGCCATCGCGCCAGAACGGATAGCTGCCGATCTGGCAACTGGCGAAATCGGCCTCAGTCTGGCGCAGCAGGTCGGCAACCTCGCTTTCCTGACACCAGCAGCCCACTGTTTCGGACAGAAGCTGTTGGCCGCCTTCGAGCGTTCCCGAAAGCCCGTCGAGCATGCCGGCAGTGATCTGCGGAACTCCCGCCATTAGGAAGATGTTGCCATGGCGGATACCCGGAGCGCCCGTATAACGGTTGGGGATCAGTTCTGCGCCTTCGGGAACGCGCGCCATGCGCAGCCGGGCTTCGTTCAATCCGCCGCGCGATTCGTAATACCCTTCGAGGATCGCGCGCGCATCGGGATGGACGATCACGCCCACACCCAGTGCCTCCGCAACCGCGTCCACGGTTATGTCGTCGTGCGTCGGACCGATGCCGCCAGTGGTGAACAGATAGTCGTTACGCGCACGCAAGGCGTTCACAGCCTCGACGATGGCCGGCGTATGGTCAGATACGACCCGCACTTCTGCCAGCCGGATGCCTTGCGCACCGAGCCATGTCGCGACCTGAGCGATGTTCTTGTCGTGGGTGCGACCAGAGAGGATTTCATCGCCGATGACGATCAGCGCGGCAGTAAAGATGCGGGACGATTCGGACATGGGCTTTCCGATTAGGATGGCAGGGCCTCTTCGACAAGCGCGCACTCGCCCGGCGCGTACCCGAATGTCAGCACGCCATCTTCGATCGGGGTCTGGCGCATTTCGCGACAATCCGCGGCATAGTCCATCCCCAGGCGCCAGGGCGCCTGTGCGGCGCTCTTCGGAATGATATTTCGCGCCCTTTGCAGATAGCCCGAGGAATAGTCGTCGATGGGATTGTCCTCGATCAGGCGATGATCGTCAGCCAGCCGGGGGACGACTACCAGCCAGTGCGTTTCGTCCATGTGCCTGAACAGGCGGCACAACCAATCGGCAACGAGATCGACCTTCAGCGTCCAGCCTGCGTTGAGATAGCCCATCAGCGCGGCAAAGTTCGGCACGTTGGAGAACATGCAGTTGCGATAAAACCAGCGCTTGCTGAAATCGACCGGCGCGCCGTCAATGCTGACCGCGATCTTGCCCATGGGCACCATGGCAAGGCCAGTAGCGGTGACGAGGATATCCGCATCGATTCGCCTGCCGTCCTTCAGCGCAATGCCCTTCTCGTCCACTGTGGCAATCTCGCCCTTGACGACGCTGGCCGCGCCGCTGCGAACCGCCTCGAAGAAGTCACCATCGGGCACCATACACAGGCGCTGCTCCCATGGCTCGTAGGGCGGGGTATAGGTCTCGCGATCATAGGCCGGGCCGAGCGCCTTGCGCAGCCTGCGGGTCAGGAAGCCACCGACCAGCCCCGGCGCGCGACGGGACAGGTTGAACAGCCAGCCCTGCACCACCGCATTGAACCGACGAACCAGGTTGTGAACCCTGTCATCGGGTAGCACCTTGCGAAGCAGGCTGGCGAGATGGTCGCGCGCGGGCATGGCGATGAACCAGCCCGGCGTGCGCGCGAGCATCGTAACGTGGCTTGCACGCCCGGCCATCGCGGGAAGCAGAGTCACGGCGGTCGTTCCCGAGCCGATGATCGCGACCCGCTTGCCGGTGTAATCGAGATCCTGCGGCCAGAACTGCGGGTGCACGACTTCGCCGCCGAATGTTTCAAGGCCCTCTATCTGCGAGTCGTAGGGGTGATCGTAATCATAGTAGCCGGTGCCGAGAAACAGGAACCGGCCCCGGATGGAGGTGTCATCGGCAAGGCGGAGAGTCCACAAGCCGTCCCGGCCGTTCCAGTCTGCGGCAATCACATGGGAGCCGAAGCGGATATGCCGGTCGATGGAGCGGGTTGCGGCGGCGCGACGAAGATAGGCGAGGATCGAATTGCCCTCGGCAATCGCATTTGCTTCGCGCCACGGCTCGAATTCGTAGCCTAGCGTGTACATGTCGCTATCCGAACGTACGCCCGGATAGCGGAACAGGTCCCAGGTGCCGCCAAGCTGCTCCCGTCGCTCGATGATCGCATAGCGCTTGTCCGGGCATTTGGCGGCAAGATGCGCAGCCATGCCCAGCCCGGAAATCCCGGCGCCGACTATCAGGATGTCGAGAGGTCTATCGGGCTGGTCCATTCCCTGATCATCTAGCGCGCCCTCGCCGGATTGCCAGCAGCAGCGGACTTTGCCACAGGTATCGGCGATGACCATTATTGCCGCACGTCGCTATCGGGCAGGCAAGATCGTTGCCGAGCAGGTTCCGGTCGACGGCACGGGCTTGCCTGGCATGGAGGCTGGCGAGTTCGACTGGATTGGCGTCGCCAATCCCGACGCGGCCGAAATGGAGTTGCTGAGCCGGCAATACGGACTGCATCCGCTCGCGATAGAGGATGCGCTCAATCCCTCGCAAATGCCGAAGATCGACAATTACGGCGATGCCCTATTCATTGCTGCGCGCACGGCCGCGCTCGATGGCGGCGATACGATCAGCTACGGACAGACAGCGCTGTTCCTGTCGCGCAATTATCTGGTGACTGTACGCTTCGGTTCCGAACGCGCACACAGCTCATTGCGGCGTCGGCTGGAACTCGACTCACACCGGCTGGCCGAAGGACCGGATTACGTCGCGCACGCCATCCTCGATTTCATTGTCGATGGATATTCGCCGATCATCGACAGCTTCGAGGATGCCGCGCAGCGGATCGAGGAACACGCCATCGATACCTTCCCGGATCGAGCACGATCCGCCGGATATTCCGTTTGCGTCGCCAGCTTCGCCGTTTCGAGCGGCTTTGTGGCCCGATGGAAGCGGTGTGCGAGCGCCTCGCGGTCACCGACTGTGCTGCTATCGATCCGGGCGCGCGCGTGTGGTTTCGCGACGTGCTCGATCACGTGCTCCGCGCAATGGGACGCGTTCGGGGACTTCGTGAAACGCTCGACACTGTTGTCGAGACGGCAAGCCTGCTGGAACAGCACCGGCAGGGCGCGATGACCCGTCAGCTTGCCGCCTGGGCTGCGATCCTGGCAGTGCCGACCGCAATTGCAGGCATTTATGGCATGAACTTCGACGTGATGCCTGAGTTGCGCTGGCGCTATGGCTATTTTGCAGTGCTGGGGCTCATCGCCGCAATCTGCCTCGGCCTGTGGGTGCGTTTCCGGAAGATCGACTGGTTGTAGCTTGCTGACCGAGTTTTGCCGCCTGCGCCTCTTCTCACACCCAAGAAAAAAGGGCCGATCCGAGGACCGACCCTTTGAAAGTTTGGGAGAGGATGCCTGAAAGGCACGATCCGTATGTCGCATTCTTACAAATGCTGCAAGTGCGAAAAATAGCCGCCATGTTGCATAAATTGCAACAAATAATTTAAGTTATTCATTTTCCAGCAAAGTAGCCGAAAAGGTCATGCTCGTCGGCTTCCTCGATATGCACCTGAACGACCTGCCCGGTTTGCAGTGCAGCAGGCACATTGCGCAGGAACACGTTGCCGTCGATTTCAGGAGCGTCGGCCTGACTGCGCCCTGTCGCGCCGATATCGCCATCCTCGTCGGGTTCGCCGACATCGTCGATGATGACCGGCAGGACCCTACCTACCTTGGCCGCCAGCTTGGCCGCACTGATCCGGGCAGTCACTTCCATCAGCCGCGTGTAGCGTTCTTCCTTGATCTCCTCGGCCACGGCGCCGGGCAGCTTATTGGCTGACGCGCCTTCGACGGGCTCGAAGCGGAAGGCGCCAACCCGGTCGAGCTGAGCTTCCTCGAGCCATTCGAGCAGGTATTCGAAATCCGCCTCGGTTTCTCCCGGAAAGCCGACCACGTAGCTGGAACGCACGGCAATGGCCGGGCAGATTTCGCGCCACTGGCGCAGACGATCGAGCACCTTTGCCTCGTTTGCCGGGCGCTTCATTGCCTTCAACACCGATGGCGATGCGTGCTGGAAGGGAATGTCGAGATAGGGCGTGAGCAAGCCCTCGGCCATGAGCGGAATCACCGCATCGACATGCGGATAGGGATAGACATAGTGCAAGCGCACCCATGGCTGTTCGCCTTCGGGGGTCTTGAGCTGGCCAAGCTCGCGGGCAAGGTCGGTCATGTGGGCGCGCACCTGCCGCCCATGAAACTCGCGGGCTTCATGGCCGATGTCGACCCCGTAGGCGGAGGTATCCTGACTGATCACTAGCAGCTCACGCGTCCCTGCTGCGACCAGCTTTTCGGCCTCGCGCAGCACTGCGTCTATCCGGCGGCTGGCAAGTTTGCCGCGCAGTTGCGGGATGATGCAAAAGCTGCAGGAATGATTGCAACCCTCTGAAATCTTCAGGTAGCTGTAGTGGCGCGGAGTAAGTTTGATGTCTGGCTGCGGCACCAGATCTACGAACGGACCCTGTCCTGGCGGGGCGGCTTCGTGCACCGCTTCGACGACAGCCTCGTACTGATGCGCACCCGTCACTGCCAGCACTTCGGGGAACTTCGCGCGAATCGCGTCCGCCTCGTTGCCCATGCAGCCGGTGACGATGACACGGCCATTCTCTGCAATTGCCTCGCCGATCGCAGCTAGGCTTTCCTCCTTGGCCGAATCGAGGAAGCCGCAAGTGTTGACCAGCACAACGTCTGCGCCTTCATAGTCTGCGCTCATTGCATAGCCGTCGGCCCGCAGCCGGGTGAGGATGCGTTCGCTGTCGACCAGCGCCTTGGGGCAGCCGAGGCTGACCATGCCGATACGGGGCTGGGGAGGAAGTTGCGTTGCCATTGGCCGCGCGCCCTACACCCATGGCGGTATTTCCGCTAGTACGGTGGCGGGGATGCGAAGAGGGGATCGATATGGAACCGGTGAACTGGCTGGCCGTGGTGCTGGCGTCAATCTTGGCGGTGATGCTCGGCCTCGTCTGGTTCGGGCCGCTGTTTAACATGGCTCAGCCGTTCATGGGCGATGTGTCGACTCGGCGCAGGTTCGCCTGGACGGGCGGCCTGCTGATGTTTGTCAGTGCGGCGATGCTCGGCCACATGTTTGTGCGGATTGGGAGCGAGACGCTGGCTGCCAAGCCGTGGCTCTATTTCATGCAGACGGGCGGGATTGCAGTCGCCTTCGTCATTCCGGCGATCTGGATGACCTGGTATCGGCTGGGCGTGGATCGACGAACCCGACTGGTCGAATCGGGCTATTACCTGGTCGCCTACCTCGCGATGGGTGCAGTGTTCTGGCTGCTGGGTTAGAAAAAGTTCAATCCCAGCTCGAAGACCCGCCATCGACTGGCAGCATCGCGCCGTTGATGTAGCTTGCCCTTGCGGAGAGCAGGAACAGCATTGCATCGGCATATTCGCCCGGAAGACCCATGCGCGGCGTCCAGTAATGATCGCCGTGGTTGCCGACCTGCGCGCGCTCCTGCTCTTCGAACGAGACGCCAGCCGCCTGCGCGGCCTTCGCCACCTGCGCGCTCACGCCCTCTCCCTTGATCCAGCCGGGATGGACGGCATTGACCCGCACGCCCGCGGCGCCGCCCTCGCGCGCCCAGTTCTTGACGACATGGGCCAGCGCTGCCTTCATCGCGCCGAATTGCCCGGTCATCGCCCGATAATCGCGCGAGGAATTGGCGCCGAGGTGGACCATGGCGCCGTGGCCCTGGGAAATCATGCCGGGCAGCACCGCGCGGGTGAGACGAACCGCGCTCATCAGTACCCATTCGAAGGCTTCGTTCCAGCCTTCGTCCACCCCGATGGCCGGGCTTGGATGGCCGGGGCCAAGGCGGCTGGTGGGAAAGACCCCTGCCGTGTTGCCGACCAGATCCACTCCGCCCAGCAGCGCGCGCGCCTGATCCGCAAGACTGTCCGCACCCGCCGGATCGTGCAGATCGACCGGAACGACATGGGCCTCGCCACCGGCGGCAGCGATTGTCGCTGCAGTTTCATCCAGCGGTTCGCGCTTGCGCCCCGCCAGCACCACCCGCGCACCCTCGCGCGCCAGGCCAAGCGCCAGTTCGCGGCCCACGTCCTTGCCCGCCCCGACAACGATAGCCCGCTTGCCGATCAGGCCGAGATCGAATGACATGATGAAGCCGTCCTTGTGTCAGGGTCTTGCGGGCAGGTATTTCACCGGATCGACCGGATCGCCGCCCTTGCGCATCTCGAAATGCAGCTCGGTATTGCGGGTAAGGCTGGTATCGCCCACCAGTCCGACGCGTTCGCCCTTTGTTACGTCCTCGCCCTGCTTGACCGTGATCCTGTCAAGCGAACCATAGGCCGAATGCCAGCCCCCGCCGTGATCGACGACGACGAGGTTGCCGAACTGGTCCGGGTCGTTCCTGGCGTAGATCACTTTGCCAGCGGCCACCGTGCGCACGGCGTCGCCGCGATTGGCGGTAATGTCGATGCCATCGTGGAAATCGCTGGAACCGCGTGCCTTGAACCCGCGGCGGATCGGGCCGGATAGCGGCCAGGCAAAGCCGGGCGCGGCAGCCGTGCTTGCGGATGCCATGCCTGCCGGGGCCTTTGGCGGGGCGATGATCGTCGGGATCAGTAGCACCTTGCCTGGCGGCAGTGCGGCATCCTCGGCAATGCCGTTGGCAATCGCGATCTGCTCCCACGGAACGGCGTACTTGTAGGCAATGGCGAAGCCGGTTTCACCCTCGGCAACCGTGTGACGGCGAGTGCGTGGCAGGGTCAACTTCTGGCCAAGCTTGACCGGGTAGGGATCGGCGATGCCGTTTGCCTCAACGATCAGCACGCGCGGGATCTGGGCGCGGATCGCTATCGATCCGAGCGTGTCGCCGGGCTGTACGACATAGCTTGATGCCGTGGCGAGCGAGTCGCTGCTGGGAGACTTCCGGGCGGCAATGCTGCGCTCCGCCGCCTTGCCTTCGCTGCCGCGCGGGATTTTGAGCTTCCGACCGACCTGCACCACGTAGGGAGGCTTGAGGTCGTTGGCTTCGATGATCCTGTCGCGAGGCACGCCGGCGCGATTGGCGATGCCATTCAGAGTCTCGCCTTCACCGACAACATGGACGGTCTCCTTGTCCGGCGGCAGGGCCGCAAGACTGGCCGGAGCGAGCAGCAGGGCGGCGAAAACATAACTGCCTTTCATGCGTAACTCTCCGCCAGGGCGGCAAGGGAAGCATAATGGGTCAGATCGACCTGCAAGGGCGTGACCGCGATATAGCCATCGGCGATCACCTCAAGATCGGTCTCGTGCCCCGGCGTCTGCTCCGCAGGGTGCAGGCCGAACCAGAAATAACCGAAGCCGCGCGGATCGACATTCTCGACCAGCGAGCCGCGCGAATAGTCATGAAATCCCTGTCGAA
>JAURNJ010000159.1 GCA_030830245.1 Novosphingobium sp.
CTTCGAGCGGCAGCAAGCGCTTCGCCAGTTCCTCGTCGATACTGTCGGTCATGCGTTGAGCCCGCCGTTGATCGAGATGACCTGCCCGGTCACTTTTGCTGCCTTGTCGCTGCACAGGAACACGACCGTCGGTGCGATGTCGCTGGGGTAGGGCAGGCCAAGCCCGGCACGGCGCCGCGCTGTCTCCATGCGCTTGGGCCCAAGCTGCTGGACGATGTCGCTGCCCTCGACATAGCTGACCGAGATGACATTGGCGCGGATCTTGTCGCGCGCCGCCTCGCGAGAGAGATTACGGATGAAACCGACGCAGGCCGCGCGCGAAGGGCCGGTGCCGGTCTGGTGGGGTGCCGCAAAGATCCCCGCATCGGCAATGAAGGAGATGATGGTGCCGCCGCGCACCTTGAGATGCGGATAGGCGGCGTGCGACAGCCGCAGCAGCCAGCCGGCCGTGACATCGTAGAACGGAGTGAAACTGGCGGGGTCGGTGTCCTGGAACAGACCGGTAATGCCGGGCACGCCCGAGGCGACACAGTCCACCACCGCGTCGATCCTGCCGAAGCGTTCGGCCACCTCGGCAACCAGCGAGGTCGCCGCATCGGGGGCAAAGACGTTGCACTGGAAGCCTTCGACAGTGCCGTTGGCTCCAAGCTCTTTTTCGAGCGCGGCCAGCTTTGCCGAGGTATTGCCATGCAGTGCCACGGCCCAGCCTTGCGCCAGTGCTTCTCTTGCCGTGGCCGAGCCGATCGAGCCGCTGCCCCCGGCGATCAGCATCACCGGCTTATCAATCATAATCGTAGTCCCTCTGCTCCCCGCGCGCGAGGTCGCTGAACTTGGTGAACTCGCTTTCGAAGCGAAGCTGGATCATGCCGGTCGAGCCGTGGCGCTGCTTGGCGACGATAACGGCCGCCTTGTTCACGAGGTCGAGATGCTTCTGTTCCCACTCTTTGTACTTGGCGACGACATCGGCGCTGCTGGTCTCGTCTGGCGTCTGCGGCTTGATTGCGTCGTGGTAATATTCCTCGCGGAAGATGAACCACACCATGTCGGCGTCCTGCTCGATCGAACCTGATTCGCGCAGGTCCGAGAGCATCGGGCGCTTGTCCTCGCGGCTTTCCACTGCGCGGCTGAGCTGCGAGAGGGCGATGACCGGCACGGCCAGTTCCTTGGCCAGGGTCTTGAGGCCACGGCTGATTTCGGAAATTTCGTTGACGCGGTTGTCGTTGGCGCGGCTCGATCCCTGGAGGAGTTGCAGGTAGTCGACTACGATCAGGCCTATGTCGTGCCGGCGCTTGAGGCGGCGTGCGCGGGTGCGCAGCGCGGCGATGGAGAGCGCGGGCGTATCGTCGATAAACAGGGGCAGTTCGGCGAGGCGCTGGCTGGCGAAAGACAGCTGCTGGAAGTCCTCGCGGCTGATCCGCCCCATGCGCAGCTTTTCCGAACTGATCCGCGATTGTTCGGCCAGGATGCGGGTCGCAAGCTGGTCTGCGCTCATTTCGAGGCTGAAAAAGGCGACTGCCGCGCCCACCGATTTCTCGCGCTCGATCCCGTCGGCAAGGTCGCGCCGCAGCCGTTCGGCGGCGTTGAAGGCGATGTTGGTGGCGAGAGAGGTCTTGCCCATGCCTGGGCGCCCGGCAAGGATGATGAGGTCGGAATCGTGAAGGCCGCCAACCTTTTCGTTGAGGTCTGACAGCCCGGTGGTCTTGCCCGAAATGTGCCCGCCCGATTCCAGCGCGCGCTGGACCTGCTCGATCGCGGTCTGGGTTGCGCGCCCGAAGCTTTGCGCCTCGCTCTGGCCTGACGCGCCCTCCGCCACCCGGTAGAGCGCGGCTTCGGCCTGTTCGATCTGCTCCAGCGGCTCGACCGACTCGCTAGTGTCCATCGCCGATTCGACAAGGCCGCGCCCGACCGAGATCAGTTCGCGCAGCAAGGCGAGATCGTATATCTGCGCCGCCAATTCGCGCGGCGCGAGCAGGCCTTGCCCGTCGGCAGTCAGGCGCGCGAGGTAGGCGACCCCGCCCAGCTCCTTCAGTGCTTCGTCCGCCTCGAAATAGGGCCTGAGCGTGACCGGCGTGACCACCGCCTTGCGGTCGAGCAACTGAAGCACCCGCTCGAAAATGCGGGCATGGACCGGTTCGAAAAAATGCGCCGGTGCGAGCGCGACAGGGAGTTCCTCGATCACCCGGTTGTCGATCAGGACCGCGCCAAGGAACGCCGCCTCGGCCTCGACATTGGCGGGAAGCGTGCGCGCCGCGCCCGAATCGGCAGCGTCGTTTGCGGGTCGGATAAGGAGGTCTTCGGCGGGCATGGTTCGATCTAAATGCGCGCCGACAGCACTTGCGGCAAGCGCGGATCGATGGGGAATTATTCCACAGCTTGTGGATGGGCTTGCTCCGGGGCGGTTCGCTTGGGTAAACGGCTGCAGTGTCCGATCCGCGCATCATAGATATCGAGCTCGACGAAGCCACGATCCTGCGGCGCAATGCCGATATCGAGCAGGAGCGGCGCATCGCGATCCACGACCTGAAGGAAGACAACACCTTCAAGCCGTTGCGCGCCTGGGAGGCAGGCTACACCGGTCCCTACCGGCTCAGGCTGTCGGTCAACGACGGACGTCTGACGATGGACATCTCGGACGAGCACGGCAATCCGCTGGAAACGCTGATGCTCGGCCTTGGGCGGTTTCGCCGACCGATTCGCGAATATTTCGCGATCTGCGATTCGTATTATCAGGCCATCCGCAAGGCGACGGCGGCCGAGATCGAAACCATCGACATGGCGCGCCGCGGCCTGCACGACAGTGCGGCCGAGCTGTTGGTCGAGCGGCTGGAAGGCAAGGTCGAGACCGACTGGCCGACCGCCCGGCGCCTGTTCACCCTGATCTGCGTCCTGCACATCCGGGGTTGAGGGCAAGGCGGATGGCAGCTCGGCGTGGAAAGGGGCGAACGCGGCTCGCGGCGGCGCTTTTGCTGGTTGGCCTCGCAGGCGGCGCGGTCGGCTGGTGGCAGATGCACAACTGGGTGCCCAAGCGTGATGCCTTTCCGGTGCAAGGGGTCGAGATCGGGGCAGAAGATGGTCTGGTGGACTGGAAGGCGTTGAAGGCCACCGGGGCGGACTTCGCCTATATCGATGCCAGCGCCAGCGCTTTCGCCCGTGACAAATCGTTCACCCGCAATCTGGCTGCGGCGCGCGCTGCCGGGCTCAAGGTCGGCGCGGTCCATCGCTTCGATCCCTGCCAGCCCGGCGACAAGCAGGCGGCCAATTTCGTCGTGGTCGTGCCGCGAGACGAAACCATGCTGCCGCCGGTGGTCGAACTCGACGCCACTGCCGACACCTGCCCAACCGCGACCAGTGACGCCGAAGTGGAGAGCGAGCTCACCCTGTTTCTCAATCAGGTGGAAACGCACTGCGGGCAGCACAGCCTGCTCAAGCTGACGCCCGACTTCGAGGCGCGCCATGGCATGGCGGCCAAGATCGAACGCAACCTGTGGCTCACCAGCGATCTGTTCCAGCCGGACTATGCCGGGCGGCCTTGGACCTTGTGGACCGCCAATTCGGCGCTGGCCAGCGACCATGTGGCGGAGCGGTTGCGCTGGGTGGTGGCGCAACCATGAGCACCGAGCGCGAATCGCTTGTCGCGGTGGCATTCGAGGCCGCGCGCAGCGCCTATGCGCCCTATTCGCAATTTCCCGTCGGCGCGGCCTTGCAGTTCGACGATGGCTCGGTGGTGACCGGGGCGAACGTCGAGAATGCGAGCTATGGCCTGTCGCTTTGCGCTGAAACGGTGGCGCTTGCCAAGGCAATGAATGAAGGGCGGCGCGGCGGGCTGGTGGCGATTGCGGTTGCCGGAAAGGATGAAACGCCGATCATGCCTTGCGGGCGGTGCCGCCAGATGCTGAGCGAAATGGCGCAACTGGGGCATACCGATCCGGTGGTGTGGTCGGGCACTGGAGATGACGCGGTGGAAGTGCGACTTTCGTCGCTCTTGCCCTTGGCCTTCGGGCCTGACAGTCTCGATGCCTGACCTCACCAGGATTGCCCGGCGATGGAACTGACGCAACACGTCCCGCTGACGCTGCTCGACGGCGACCTGCTGCTGCGGCTCGGCATGGCGGCCGTTCTAGGCCTTTTGCTGGGCCTCGACCGCGAGCTGCGCGGCCACGCCGCCGGGATGCGCACCCACGGGCTCATCTGCTTTTCCGCAGCAATCGTCACGGTCTCGATCTTTGACCTCTATTTCCGCATCGAGGGAGAACGGATGGACCCGCTGCGCGTTTTCGAAGCGACAGGAGCGTTCATCGGCATCATTGGTGCTGGCCTGATCGTGTTCAGCCGCGGCAAGGTCCACAATCTCACCACTGCGGCAAACCTTTGGTTGGCTGCGGCTATCGGCATTGCCTGCGGCGCGGGACAATGGCCCCTGGTAGCGATTGGAAGTCTGGTCGCCATAATTCTGTTGACCGTGCTGCGCCTGATCGAACCGAAAAACCAGGATCGCGATAGCTTCTGATTTCGGACTATGAGTCCAGCCATTCAAGCAAGGCGCCCAGGCAATCCCGGCCCAGCCGTTTCGAGCGTTCCGGGCTCCAGCCCTGACGCGGGCAGGGCGCCGGATTGTGATCCTTGAACGGCATTTCCAGCGTCATCGCGACACAGCCAAACCGTTGGGCCACCTGGTTGGTCGCCATGGTCAGGTTGCCCTTGCCCGGCGAGGCGACCGGATAGCCCAGTGCCGTCTGGAAAACGGGCGTTCGTCTCTCGAGGATCGACCGGTAGTGATTGTAGCTTTCGACTTGGCCCTCGCGAAGGTCGGGGATGCCCTCGAAGCCGGCGGTGAAATTGGCCGGAATCGCCTCGTCGCCGTGAACGTCCATGAAGAAATCGACACCGCTCGCATCCATGGCGGTGCGGATCGCGAGCACTTCGGGCGACCTTTCCGCGCCCGGTTCGGCCCATTCGCGGTTGAGATTGATGCCCGCCGCATTGGTGCGCAGATGGCCACGGAACGACCCATCTGGGTTGGCATTGGGCACAATGTGCAAGCGGCACCGACGGCGCAGTTCGCGACCGACTGGATCGGTCGGATCGGTCAGCGCTTCGAGAGCGCCTTCCATCCACCATTCGGCCATGGATTCACCGGGGTGCTGGCGCGCTATCAGCCACACCTTCCGCGGGCCGCTGCCCATCGTCAGGCAGTCGATCGGCCGCCCGTCGAGCGACTGGCCAAGGCTGGAATAGCCAACTCCGTCGCACGCAGCGATCCGCGCAACCAGATCGTGATGCCGTTCGAGCGAATAGGGCGCGAAATAGGCGAACCAGGCAATGTCGCTGGCCGGGCGTGCCCGGATGATAAGCGTGCCGCCATCCGCGCCCTCGTCCCAGTGGGTATCGGCGCGGTTCCAGTCCTGCCGGTCCAGCGACATCGCCGCGCGGTAGTTTGGCCATCCCATCGGATAGGCCGATTGCCTGAGGCCGGTGAGGCGCAGGGTCAGGCTCTCGCCCGCGCAGCCCGAGACGCGGAAATGGAACCACTGGAAGAAATCAGACTTGTTGTCCTTGCGGATGGCAAGCCGCGCTTCGGCGCCGTCGATCGACAGCACTTCGATATTGCCTGAATCGAATGCCTGGCTGATTTCGATCATTTGACGAGAATCGTCTCGCCGGAGATGCCCGGGAAACTGCGGAACAGCGCCTCGGCAAGTTTCGGTGCGCCAAGCTGGGTCTGGGCGAGGGGCGAGGAGGCACGCGCGGAAAAACTCGCGCGGCCCTCCCACAGTGCCTTGCCGCTGGCGCGCTCGCGGATGGTAACGGAGAGGCGCGTGGAGACTTCTTCCGGAGGCGGGCCGGAAAGATCGAACCCGATCCCGATTCCCACGCCCGATCCGTAACTCCCCGTGCCCCCGCCAATGCCGACGCTGACGGGACTGCCATCGCGCCCGCGCTGAAAGCTCTCGCGTTCGACCGCAAAAGCCGCGACACTCTCGCTGCTGCGGCTCCCGGCGACGACTTCGGAATATCCCACCCGTTGCAATTCCCGCGAGACGGCGGCGGCGTAACTCCGGAATTCAAGGCTGCTGCCATCCTGGCCCGCAGCAGGCTCGATAGCGATTGTGCCAGTGCCAAGCCGTGCGGTCTCCGGCGTATGGAATCGCGTCACTTCGACCGGACCGGTTGGCGCGACGCAGCCAGTGAGCATGAGCAGGGCCGGGGCGGATATGCGGGCAACGATCTTCATGGCGTGCAAGGTGGCCTGCGCGCCATGTGCTGGCAAGGCCTCAGCGCGCTTTTTGGCGCATGGCCATGGTTGACTTTGCTCCTGCCAGCCACTAGGCGCGCGGCTTCGAAATTGCGGTTACCCGGACGGGTTGCCTGCCATGCTTTGCCAGTGAGACAAACGATGAAGATCCGCAACAGCCTCAAGTCGCTGAAGGGCCGTCACCGCGACAACCGCGTGATCCGCCGCCGTGGCCGCACCTATGTCATCAACAAGACCAACCGTCGCTTCAAGGCGCGTCAGGGCTGAAACATGCTTCGCCGCGATTCGCTCGCGGCTGGCGAAATGTTCGGGAGCCTCTGCGCAAGCAGGGGTTTTTGTCATGTCTGAGCCGATGAAAGGGCCGGTGAGGGCGGTCGTCTTCGACGTCGGGCGCGTGCTCTATCAGTGGGACATCCGCCACCTGTTCGACAAGCTGATCGCCGACGAGCGTGAGCTCGAATGGTTTCTCGCAAATGTCGTCACCGAGGAATGGCACTTCGAGCATGACGCCGGCAGGCCACTGTCCGAGATGGTGCCCGAACGGATCGCGATGTTCCCCGGTCATGCTCATCTGATCGAGGCTTATGCGGCCAGATTCAACGAGACGATACCCGGACCGGTGCCAGATACGCATGAGATGGTAGGCGGACTGGCCGCGCGCGGCGTGCCGCTCTTCGCCATCACCAATTTCGGTGCCGAATTCTGGGCGGGGTTTCGCCCGACCGCACCCCTGTTCGACTGCTTTCGCGACATCGTCGTATCGGGCATCGAGAAGGTCGCGAAGCCCGATCCGGCGATCTTCATGCTTGCGGCAGGCCGTTTCGGCCATTCACCGCCTGACATGCTGTTCATCGACGACAATGCAGCCAACATCGAGGCGGCGGCGCAGCTAGGCTGGCAGACACATCATTTCACCAGCGCCGCTCCGCTCGGCGCGGAGCTGCGCGAGCGCGGCCTTATCGATTGACCGCACCGGCATTGCACTTTGCCAGTGCAGCCTCGTCGAGTTCGCCCCTGGGCCCCTCGAACCGGGCCACTTCGCCGAAGGTTCTTGCGACCTTGCCACACAGCGCGGCGGCGCGTTCGCCATTGGCCGGAGCGGAGCAGGTAGAGCCATCGCAGCGCCACATGGCGCCATCGACGATCTCGCGTTGCGGCGCGTCGAGAGGTTTCGCCAGCGTCACCGAATAGCTCGGGCGATCGGCGGCGTGTGCGGTTGTCGTGGTCACGGCAAAGCTCGACAGCGTCCCGACCAGGCCAGGCCAGCGATCAACAAGGTGCGCGGCAGCGGCCGCAGAATTGCGGTGTTTATCTGATTTCTCCTTGGTCTTGCAAGTTGCTCCCGGATCGCCCCCGAAAGGCCCTTCCGATTTACGTTGCGAATCGCTACTTACTCAATTACATTTTAGGTTGCAACTTAAAATGTAATTGCGCTTCGCTCAAATGGGCTTGCAAAAGAGGCAAGCTGGAGGACAATCCCCGCAATGGGCACTGACAAGTATCGTCTCGAGCTGATCGATTGCGGGCTGCCCAGCGCGCTTGAAGTGATGGGCGATCGCTGGTCGTTCATGATCCTGCGCGCGGCGTTCAACGGGATTTGCCATTTCGAGGATTTCCTCGACGCCTTGGGCATCGCCCGCAATATCCTGTCCAACCGCCTTTCCCGCCTTGTCGCCGATGGAATCTTGGTGCGGCAGGTGTGCGAGGATGATCGTCGCAAGGCCGAATACCGGCTTACCGAAAAGGGAATCGATCTGCTGCCGGCGGTTCTGGCGCTGCGCCAGTGGGGCGAGAAGCACGGGCTAGGCGTTGCCTCGAACTCGGTGCTTGCCGACAGGCGTGATGGGCTGCCGATAGGCCCGGTGGGGATCCAGGCGCACGACGGGCGCAAGCTTACCTGGCATGACCTGCAATGGCTCGACCGCAGCGAGATCGGCAAGCCGGGAGATTGCTGCGACTAGACCCGGGCCGCGCTCTCGCCGGCGGTTCCTTTCGCACGTGCAGCATTTTTGTTGGCAAGGGCCGCAATCTGTGTATCTTCCACTCAACGGGAGTCCCGATGCAGCAGGCAAGTCTACCGCAATACGACGAGATGTTCAGGCCGGACGGTACGGTGCGGGCGGCCTACGCCGAATTCTTTGACTGGTACGAGAAGCAGGATCGGGGCTGGCTGCGCAACCAGGACAAGGAAGCCGAGGGCTTCTTCCGGCGCACCGGCATCACGTTCAATGTCTATAGCGAATCGGATGCCGAGGAACGGCTGATCCCCTTCGACATGATCCCGCGGATCATTTCCGCGCGCGAATGGCGGCGGCTCACGCGAGGCATCGAGCAGCGGGTGCGCGCACTCAATGCGTTTCTGCACGATCTCTACCATCGGCAGGAAATTGTCCGCTCCGGCCGCCTGCCGGTCGAGATGCTGCGCGACAACGCCGCCTTCCTGCCGCAGATGATCGGCTTCACGCCGCCCGGCGCAATCTACACGCACATTGTTGGTATCGACCTGGTGCGCACCGGGCCGGACGAATTCATGGTTCTGGAGGACAATGCGCGCACGCCTTCGGGCGTCTCCTACATGCTCGAAAACCGCGAAACCATGATGGCGATGTTCCCCGAGCTGTTCACCCGCATCCCGGTGCGACCGGTCTCCAACTATCCCGTCCACCTCGCCCGCTCGCTAGGCGCCTGTGCGCCGGACTGTGCCGAGGGAACGCCCCGCCTCGCGGTACTGACGCCGGGAATCTATAATTCGGCCTATTTCGAACACGCCTTCCTTGCCGACCAGATGGGTGCCGAACTCGTCGAGGCCAGCGACCTGCGCGTGGTCGATGGACGCGTCGCGATGCGATGTACCACTGGCTATCATCCCATCGACGTGCTCTATCGCCGTGTCGACGACGACTATCTCGATCCGCTCAGCTTCAAGCCGGACAGCGTACTTGGCGTGCCAGGCATCATGGACGTCTACCGCGCTGGCAGGATTACCATCTCCAATGCGCCGGGCACTGGCATCGCCGACGACAAGGCGCTCTACAGCTACATGCCCGACATCGTCCAATTCTATACCGGTGAGCAGCCGCTGCTTCCCAATGTGCCGACCTGGCGCTGCATGGAGGCGGAATCGCTCAAATACGTGCTCGACAATCTGGCCGATCTCGTCGTCAAGGAAGTCCACGGCTCGGGCGGCTACGGCATGCTCATCGGCCCGGCGGCGTCGAAGAAGGAACTGGCTGCTTTCGAGGCGAAGTTGCGCGCCAATCCGCACAACTACATTGCCCAGCCCACCCTCGCGCTTTCGACTGTGCCAATCTTCACGAAAGCGGGCCTTGCCCCGCGCCATGTCGATTTGCGGCCCTTCGTGCTTGTCTCTCCCGAGGGTATCGATGTGACTCCGGGCGGATTGACTCGGGTCGCGCTGCAGAAGGGCTCGCTGGTGGTCAACTCCTCGCAGGGTGGTGGCACCAAAGACAGCTGGGTGCTGGAAGACTGATGCTGGGAAGGGCCGCACAGGGCGTTTACTGGATGTCGCGCTATCTTGAGCGCGCCGAGAACACTGCCCGGCTGCTCAATGTCGGCCTGCGCATCGCGCTCACGCGCGGAGCCGATGCGGCACAGGAAGACGAATGGCGTTCGGTGCTTGTCACCACTGGTCAGGACACACTCTACCGCGCCCATTACGCCGATTATGACAGTGCGCAGGCGGTGAATTTCATCCTGCGCGACAAGGCCAACCCAGCGAGCGTGCTGCGCATGATTGAAAGCGCGCGGACCAATGCCCGCATGGTGCGCACCAGCATTACCAGCGAGGTCTGGGAATCGACCAACGAGTGCTGGATGCAGCTTTCTGAAGCGCTCTCCCGACCGGTGCGACCGAGCAACCTGGGCGAAGCGCTTGCAGCGGTGCGCCGGCAGACGACCCAGGTGCGCGGAGCCATCGAAGGGACTATGCTGCGCAACGAAGTATTCAATTTTTCTCGCATCGGCACCTTTGTCGAGCGCGCTGACAACACCGCACGCATACTGGACGTCAAATATTACGTGCTGCTGCCCTCGCTGGCGTGGGTCGGATCGTCGCTTGATAATGCGCAGTGGGAAACACTGCTGCGCTCGGTAGGAGGAGACCGGGTCTATCGCTGGCTGAACAAGGGATCGATGGACGCCAGCGGCATTGCCAGTTTCCTGATCCTTGGTGTCCAGTTTCCGCGCAGCCTGATCTTCTGCCTTAACAAGATCATGAGTAACATGAACGGGCTCGCGCTCGAATATGGTGGTGAAACGCCGTCACAAGCGCTGGTGCGCGGCAGCTGCATGGCCTTGCGCGAAACTTCGATCGAGCAGGTTTTCGAACAGGGGCTGCATGAGTTCCTGCTCCAGTTCATTGCCAATATCGCCCGGATAGACACTGCCATTTCAGCCGATTATCGCTTTGTGGAATAGTTTGAAAACACCATGTTCTTGTCCATCCGCCACACCACCAGATATATTTTCTCCGCGCCGGTGCTCCATGGCCTTCAACGGTTGCGCCTGAAGCCCAAGGACACCCACGGGCAGACTGTGTGCGAATGGGACATGCACCTCGATGGTGGTCGGCTCGAAGTCGAATACGACGATCAGCATTTCAATCACACGGCGCTGGTTTCGGTTGAACAAGGGGCCAGCAGTGTCAGCCTTACATGCACAGGGCTCGTCGACACGTCAGACAAGGCCGGGATCATTGGCCAGCATGCCGGCCATGTGCCCTTGTGGCTATTCCTTAGGCCGACTGAGTTAACCCGGCCAGGGCCGAAACTCCGTGCACTGGTTGCCGGGGTGGTTGCGGACCGCGGCAATCCGCTGGAATTCCTGCATGCATTGTCCGAAGCCGTCCGCGGGGCAGTGACCTATCGCACCGGCGTAACCGATGTAGAGACGACGGCGGAAAAAGCTCTGTCGCTCGGTCAGGGCGTCTGCCAGGATCAGGCGCACGTCTTCATCGCCGCCGGGCGGCTTCTCGATATTCCGATGCGCTATGTCGGCGGTTACCTGATGATGGACGACCGCATCGACCAGGATGCCGGGCACGGCTGGGCCGAGGCTCATGTCGAAGGGCTCGGCTGGGTCGGCTTCGACGTTTCGAACGGCATCAGCCCGGACGAGCGCTATGTCCGCGTAGCGAGTGGCTGCGATTATCGCGAGGCAGCGCCAGTGACCGGAATCTCGGTGGGAGCGGGTGAAATCGACCTGCATGTCGAACTGGCAGTCGAACAGATGCAGGCGGGCCGCCAGCATTTCCAGCAACAGCAACAACAACAGGGATGGGCTTGACGGTACTAGGCTTGCGTCGCAGGCAAGCTTGCCAACCGGATCAGGCAAGGAAGATGGATGACCTATTGCGTCGGCATGATGTTGCATCGCGGGCTGGTGTTGATGAGCGACACCCGCACGAATTCGGGCGTCGACAACATCTCGGTGTTCCGCAAGATGCACTGGTGGACCGTGCCCGGCGAGCGCGTGATCGCGCTGATGACCGCCGGCAATCTCGCGACCACGCAATCTGTCGTGAGCAAGCTTGAAGAGCGCAACAAGGCCCCCGGCGAACGGCACAACACCCTTCTCGAAACACCGACCATGTTCCAGGCCGCTGCCCTGGTTGGGCAACTGCTGCGCGAGACGATCGGCTCGGCAGACAACTCGAACGGCGAGGAGGCATCGGGCACCTTCAATGCCTCGATCATCCTTGCCGGGCAGATCAGGGACATGGAGCCAAGGCTGTTCCTGATCTATCCCGAAGGCAATTTCATCGAGGCGAGTTTCGACACGCCCTTCTTCCAGATCGGCGAGACCAAGTACGGGCGACCGATCATCCTGCGCGGCTACGACCCGGACATGAGTTTCGAGGATGCGGTCAAGCTGCTGATGGTCTCGTTCGATTCGACGCTGAAAGCCAATCTGTCGGTCGGCATGCCGCTCGACATGATGGTGATCGAACGCGACACCTTCGCGCCGTCCCACGAGCGCCGGATCGAGTCCAGCGATCCCTATTTCCGCGCGATTTCGGCAGGCTGGGGCGAGGCCTTGAAGCGAGCGCTAGATGGCTTGCCGGATTATACCTTCGATGGCAGCCACGATCCCGGCTGATCGTATCGGATCGCCGCATCTGCGATACATCGAATATCATATATTGCAGTTGCAAACTCGAAGGCCTATTTGCGCGGAATGACCCCCCCGCACCCTGATCCAGGGCTGGCAGAAGCTTCGGACGATTCGGCGATCCCGCTTCCGGCCGTCCGCTACACAGCCGAAGATGCAGCGACGGTTCCAGTCGAAGCACGCCAGCTGCGGGTCGCGTTGCTGTCCTACCGTTCGGACCCGCGCGTTGGCGGGCAGGGCGTGTTCACCAGCAACATAGCCCGCGCCCTTGCAGCGCGCGGTCACGCAGTGACGATCCTGTCCGGACCGCCCTATCCCGAGGTTCCCGAGGGCGTGGACCTCGTCCAATTGCCTTCGCTCGATCTGTTCTCGCAGCCAATGCTCGGCCGCTATGCCCTGCGCCCGCGTCACCTCCTGTCGTGGGCAGATACGGCCGAATACTTCGGTCACGTCACCGGCAAGTTCATGGAGCCGTGGAGCTTCGGCCGTCGCGCGGCGAAATGGCTGGCCGGGCATGCCGACCGGTTCGATGTGGTGCTCGATAACCAGTGCCTTGCCGATGGCCTCCTTGCCATCGAGGCAAAGCTGCCAGTGCTTGCCGTGATCCACCACCCGATCCGCCGCGATCTCGAAATGCAGCTTGCCAATGAGCCGAGCTGGAAGCTGCGCGTGCTGGCCCGGCGCTGGTATGGCTTCCTGCCGATGCAGGAGCGGGTCGCACGCTCGCTCA
>JAURNJ010000160.1 GCA_030830245.1 Novosphingobium sp.
ACATGCGTTCGTCGAGATTGGCGGCAGAATAGTTGAGCAGTACCGGATCGCCTTCGCGCAGGTTGAATCCGCGCCAAGAGAAATCGTGCGTCACCGTGCGTATCACCGGGGCAACAGCGTGGCGGCGCAGCAGTTCCTCCATGGCATGTGGGATCTTTGCCGGTTCGTCGCGCAGCCGTTGCTGCAAAGCCTGATCGAGCGCGAGGTAACGCACGGCGAAAGTCATCGCATTGGCCACGGTATCCAGCCCGGCGATGAACAGCAGTTCGAGATAGGCAAGCGCCAGCTCATCGGTGATCGGCTTGCCATCGACTTCAAGCTCGAGAAGTCGCGAGATCAGGTCGTCGCGCGGCTCTGCTCGTCGCGCGGCAATTTCCTCCTTGAGCAGCTCGTAGGCCTTGAGCATCGCTTCATAGCGAAGGTCGCGGTTCGTCTCGGCCACCGCTGCCTTGGCGAGCGCGCGGTAAAAGCGGTAGTCCGAGCGCTTGAGCCCCATGATGTCGATGAAGATCAGAACCGGCAATTGTTCGGTGACTTCGTCGAACATGTCGGCTTGCCCGTTGGGCCTGATCTTCTCGATCAGCTCGACCGCAAGCTGCCTGATCTGGCCCGCGCGTTGGTTCATCGCGGCGGGAGTGAACATCGGATTGAGCGGTGAACGCAGCGAGGTGTGCTCGGGCAGATCGTAATTGATCGGCGCCAACCGCCGTCGGGGGCGCGAGTCGTCGACAATTTTCGGCAGGGCCATTGTGCTGGCAGTGAACAGGTCGCTGCGCTTGGCGGCCTCGATGATGGCGTCGTAGCCCTGGATAACCCAGTATCCGCCCAGCGCAGTCGACCAGAACATGTCTGGCGCCTGCGCGCTCAGCTCGCCCATTGCTTCGAAGATACCGCCCGCTTCGAGGTAGCGCGGATCGTTGTAGTAGTCGAAGTCGATCACCAAGGCCGGGTCGATGCCCGGCGGCGGTGCGGTTTCACCGATGGTCGCCATGGCTTCCTCTCCCGTGGAATGCGGTGCGAATGCAGGTCAGCTGTCGAAGACGATCACGCTCCTCGCCACATCGCCGGCCATCATGCTGGCATAGCCATCGTTGATGTCCTTGAGCGCGATGTTTTGCGAAATCATCTCGTCGAGCTTCAATTTTCCGTCGAGGTAGAGCTGCGCATATTGCGGGATGGCGTTCTGGAACGGCACCGATCCCATCAGCGAGCCTCTGATCTGCAATTGCAGCGCCATCATCATCACGCCGGGCACCTTGAACTGCGAAGCCGCCGGAGCCATGCCGACGATCATCAGCGTTCCGAGGCGGCGCAGCATCATGAGCGCCTGCTCCTGGGTCGAGGTAAGGCCGATGACTTCGAACGCGTAGTCGACACCGCCGCCAGTCAGTTCCTTGACCTCGGCTGCCGCGTCCGGCCCGCCCTTCACGCAGTCGGTGGCGCCGAATGTACGGGCAAGGTCGAACTTGCGCTCGTTGACATCGACCGCGATGATCCGCGCCGCACCGCACAGCTTCGCGCCCTGGATGACGTTGAGGCCGACGCCGCCGCAGCCAACCACGGCAACGGTGCTGCCCGGCTTCACCTGGGCGCCGTTCAGTGCCGCGCCGACCCCGGTAAGCACCGCACAGCCCAGCAGGCCCGCCTTTTCAAGCGGCATGCCTTCGGGAATTTTCGTCACGCCTGTGCGGTGAATCAGCATTTCCTCGGCGAAAGCGCCAAGGCCGGCATACTGAGTGAAGACTTCCGAACCCCTGGTGATGCGCGCGGGCTTGTCAGCCGGGCGGCTGGAAGGTTTGTCGCCGCAGACATTGTTGTGGCCGTCAAGGCACTCGCGGCAGTGGCCGCAATACTGCGACACACACGTGACGACACGGTCGCCCTTCTTGAACTCCGTGACATCCGAGCCGACGGCCTCGACAATACCCGCAGCCTCGTGCCCCAGCACGGCAGGCATCGGCACGGGAAAGTCACCGGAGATCGAATGATAGTCGGAATGGCACAGCCCGCTGCTGATCGTGCGGATGCGCACCTCGTCCGGGCCGGGCGCGTCGAGATCGACATCTTCGATCGTCAGCGGCGCTTTGATCTCGCGAAGGACTGCGGCTTTCATATTCTCTCCCGGTATTGGTTTGTCCGAAGGTGTAACGCGGCCTGCTGGGGCCGTCTATGCCTGTTGGGCGGCAATTCGTGCGCCGATCCACGCAACGTTCGCATCGACGGTTGCCCTGGCCGGCTCGGCAAAGCTGGTCATCGAATAGTAGCCGTGGAACATGCCGGGTTCGACGCGCAGTTCGACTGGCACGCCTGCCTCGCGCAGCAAGTCCGCATAGGCAAGGTTGTCGTCGCACAATACGTCGCAATCGCCGGTGCAGATGAAGGCTGGAGCCAGACCTGAAGCGGACTTGAGGTTTAGCGGAACGGCAAGCGGCGGTGCATTTTCGCGCTTGCCCGAAAGGTAATGGTCCCAGAACCATCCCATGTCCGCACCGGTAAGCATCCAGCCCTTGTCGCCGACTTCGCGGTAGGAGGGGGTATCGAAGTCGAGACCGAGCGCACCGTATATCACGATCTGGCCAGCGAGTTCGGGGCCGCCTTCATCACGCGCCTTGATCGCAACGGCAGCGCAAAGGTTTCCGCCAGCGCTATCTCCGGCGATGAACAGCGGGCCGGGCATATTTGCTGCGGCCCACTCGAGACCTGCGAAGCATTCATCGAGAGGGATTGGAAAGGGATGTTCGGGCGCGAGACGATAATCGACGGAGAGCACTTCGACCGAGGCCCAGCCTGCCCAGCGGCGGCAGATGCCATCGCCGGTGTCGAGATCGCCCAGCACCCAGCCGCCACCATGGAAATAGACGATGGTCGCCTTGGGCGCGCTGTGCGGGGTGTAGCGCCTGACCGGGATCGAACCGTGCGGGCCGGGAATGGTCGAATCGCTGACCGAGGCGAGGTCGGGCAAGTCGGTCGGCTTTGGGGCAGCCGCCATGACCGAGGCCATCAGCGCCCGCGCGTCGTCGGGCGTTTGCG
>JAURNJ010000161.1 GCA_030830245.1 Novosphingobium sp.
CCATGCCGTGCTGCTCAACGCCGCGGGCTATACCCACACCAGCGTCGCCCTGCTCGATGCGATCAAGGCCATCGAACTGCCAGTTTACGAGGTTCACCTGTCAGACCCGCACACACGCGAGCCGTTCCGCCACCTGTCCTATGTCGGCATGGCCGCAACGGCGACTTTCCAGGGCCACGGCGCGCAAAGCTACATCCTCGCGCTGGAGGCGGCTGCGGCGCTCTAAACTTCGTCCAACGGCACACCGGGTAGCTGCTTGGCCGTCCTGATCGTCAGCGAAGTCTTGACGCTGGCGACATTGGGGGCCGGAGTCAGCTTCGATGTCAGGAATTCCTGGAACGATTGCAGGTCCTGGCTGACGATCTTGAGGATGAAATCGATCTCGCCATTGAGCATGTGGCACTCGCGCACTTCGGGCAGCGAGCGCATGTGGTCCTCGAACTGGCGCAGCGCGTCCTCCGCCTGGCTCTTGAGGCTGACCATCGCGAAAACCGTGATCGTGTAACCCAGCTTCGCCCCGTCGAGATCGGCATGATAGCCCCGGATGACGCCGCTTTCCTCCAGCGCGCGGACCCGTCGCAGGCAAGGCGGCGGGGTCAATCCGACTTCTGCGGCAAGGTCAACATTCGTCATCCTGCCATCGTTCTGCAAGGACGCGAGCAGCCGCCGGTCGATATCGTCGAGACTAGACATTGCACTCCATTCGTCGCGGTTATTTCCCCTTTTGCGGAGATGACTGCGCGAGGCGGTCCGGATTGGTCGCGGATCGCTAATATAATTGTTCATAACGCGATCGTCCCGCTTTGCAACGCATGACAAGCGCGTGCTTCAAGACCTCGTCCGGCCTGCTAGGTGAAGTGCCGCGATTCTCCATGCGACGGCTTTTTGCCCCGCATGTCCGTGCGGGGCAGCAATGCATTTCGACGACCGTCTCGATACTGTGCTCAAACAGCCCATTCGCGGGCAGGAAATCGCACGTGTCCAGTATGTCCAACTGCTCGACCTTTTGGGCAAGTCCGGCGCGGACACCGCGAGCGATCGGCTGGACAAAGCCTATGCCCGGCTTTCCGCCCTTGCCGGAGAAGTGAACCCAACCGAGCGCGCGCGCCTGCTCAAGGGATCGGGCCTCAAATTGCGCAACCCGGCGCTTGTCGCGTTCCTGTGCGAGGACGAGCCAGCGGTCGCCAGCGCAGCCATCGCCGCCGCCGAACTCGAAGAGCGCGAATGGCTCGACCTCGTGCCTGCCCTGCCCCTGCCCTCGCGCGGGCTGCTGCGGCTGCGGCGCGACCTTGGCCACACGGTCGAGATGCGGCTGGAGCGGCTGGGCGTGGCCGATCGCGGCCTGCCCCCTGCCGAACGGCAGGAGATCGAAACGGAGGTAACTGCTCCGCCTGCCGCAGCGGCTGCGGAGCCTGAATCCGCGCCAGCCCGCGGACGTGCCCACGAATCGAGCATTGGCGAACTAGTCCGGCGGATCGAGCGTTACCGCAAGAGCCATCCCGCCCCAGCGCCGGGTCCAGGCACCGATGCGCCGCGCCTGCCGCTTGGCGATCACGATTTCGTGCATGCCCAGCCCGTGCAGCGGTTTGACTTCATCACCGACGCTGCGGGAAGGATCCAGCGCGCCGATGCGGATACCGCGCCGATGGTCGTGGGCATGTCGATCGGCACGCTTGCCTTCCGCCGGATCGCCGGGGCTGCGCTGCCGCCAGCCGAAGCGCTGCGCCTTCGCCAACCGATAGAGGCCCAGGTCGTCACCCTCGAAGGAGCGCCCGCCGTGGCGGGCGACTGGCGGATCGACGCGGTGCCGATGTTCGACGCGGCGACCGGTCGCTACACCGGCCATGCAGGGCGGGCGCGCAGGCTGGCCCTGGAACCGGGCCGGGCGGGCGTTCCCTCTGCGCTGGCTGACCGCATGCGCCAGGTGCTGCACGAGCTGCGCAATCCGGCAGGGGCGATCCAGATGGCCTCGGAATTCGTCCAGCAGCAGATTGCCGGGCCTGTTTCGCACGAATACCGCGCTCTTGCGGCATCCATCGCCAGCGATTCCGCCTCGGTGCTGGGCGGCCTCGACGAGCTCGACCGGCTGGTAAAGTTCGATGCGGGCGCCGCCGCAGTCGAAGAAGGTGAAGCCGACCTTGCCGTGTGCATCGCCTCGACAACAGCCCTGCTTGAAAAGCACATGGCCCAGCGGGAAAGCGGCTTTGCCTTCGAGATGCCTGACGTGGCCATTCCCGTCGCAATCGACCGCAACGATCTCGAACGGCTGGTCTGGCGCCTGCTGGCGGCGATTGCCGGGGCAATCGGCCCGGTCGAGCATCTGCATCTCGCTCTTACCGCTCAGACAGACAAGGCGCGACTCTCAATCGCCCTGCCCGCATCGCTGCGCATGCTTGATGATGAGGAACTGTTCGCGGCCCAGGCCAAGGCGCACGGGCCGGCGCTGTCGGCTGGCATGTTCGGCCTTGGCTTCACTTTGCGGCTGGCTGCCGCCGAGGCGAAATCGGCTGGCGGATCGCTGACGCGCGAGGAGGACGCGCTAGTGCTGGTTCTCCCCGCCGCTAGCGCGCCTTCAGCGAATGTTAGGAGCAACTGAGCTATCGTCCGGCACGATGCTCGCCAAAGTTGAAGCCTCCAATATCCTCGATCGCCCCGGCGCGGACCGGATGGCTGCGCTCGCTCCTGCCTTCGGCCCGCGCTTCCTCGTCACCATCGACACCGAGGAAGAATTCGACTGGAGCGCGCCGATTTCCCGCGAGGCGAACAGCACTTCCGCCGCATCGCGCATGGCGGAATTCCAGACTTTCTGCGAAGCGCGCGGCGTCAGTCCGGTCTGGCTAGTCGATTGGCCGATTGCCAATTCGCCCGAGGCGCAGGCGATCCTGCGTCCCGCGGCTGCCGCAGGGAAGGCCGAGATCGGCCTGCACCTGCATCCGTGGGTCAGCCCGCCCTTCGACGAAGAAGTCAGCCAGTTCAACAGCTTTGCCGGAAATCTTCCCTCCGAACTGGAACACGAAAAGCTTACGCGCCTGCACGCAGCTATCGAAGCCAATCTCGGCGTCCGTCCGCGCATCTATCGGGCCGGGCGCTATGGCGCTGGCCCGGCAACGGCGGCGATCCTGACGGAGCTGGGCTATGCCATCGACACATCGGTGCGCGCCCACTTCGACTATTGGGCAGAGCGCGGTGGGCCAAACTATCGCACCCATCCACTCGCGCCCTATTGGCTGGACGGGCAGCGCCGACTGCTCGAACTGCCAGTCACGACTGTGTTCAGCGGCGTCCTTCGCCAACACGGTCCGCGCCTGTTGCCCCTCGCCGCCAGGGTGCCGAGGCTACCCGGCGTGCTGGCGCGCAGCGGCCTGCTCGAACGCATTCCGCTGACCCCCGAGGGCATACCGGCGCGCGATGCGATCCGCGGCATCGATGCGGCACTGGCCCAAGAGGTGCCGGTGCTGGTGTTTTCGTTCCACAGCCCTTCACTCGATCCGGGCCACACGCCCTATGTGCGGAGCGAAGCGGACCTCGCGCGTTTCTATGACTTGTGGGACCAGATCCTCGCGCATCTTGCCCAGCGCAACGTGGCGCCGACCACCGTCGCAGAGACAATGCGCGCAGCGCAGCTTGCCTAGATCGCGCAGGCAAGCTAACGGGCTGCCGGGCCGAAGGCGATTGCGGGCCTGTAGCTCAGTTGGTTAGAGCTGGCCGCTCATAACGGCTAGGTCGCGGGTTCGAGTCCTGCCGGGCCCACCATCGCCTAAGGCCGGAGTATCGCGTGGGAAAGTGGGAACCAGTTTTCCACGAATAGCGATGCGACAACAAATATTTGGAGTGGGCTGCGTGTTTCGCAAAGAAGCGCAGACCGCTCCGGAACCAGGGTCGGGGAGTAGCGCAGCCTGGTAGCGCATCTGGTTTGGGACCAGAGGGTCGCAGGTTCGAATCCTGTCTCCCCGACCATTTTCTTCACATCGAAATGATCTCACCCCCAGTCGGGGATCCGGAATGGCGCAGTTCCGCGCCACCTACCACTCGCGATAAACGTTGCGCCGGGACTTTCGTGTGCCACTCGCTCTCCATCGGGCCTTTGCTCTCCGAAACCTCTGGACCAAGGCTATTTGGTCACGGAATTTTTTCTTATTCTATCAATGATATTTGGAAGATTTCCGCAATGGGATTTCGGACCCAGAATGCAGTTACCCATTGGTGAGAACTGTAGGCGAAATTTCAAATCATCTGGGGCAGAAAGCGCCAGTGAACATATTTCTATTCAATCTCTACGACGGCGAGGAGCGGCGCAAGGCTCGCCATTCGCTTGCCGCCATCTTTTCGCCGAGCGCCTGGTAGCCGCAGGTCATGGCAGCAAGCATCCCTTTGCGGCTGCGCGCGCTTGACCAATTGCCGCACCGTATCAGCCGGTCCGCCTTCAGGTGGTCGGTCGCCGATGGCCAGCCGTTCCGCAAGGGAGACGTGCTGGGATACTGCAACCTAGGGCTCGCTGGCGATCCGGCCGGACAGGGACATCTGTTCGGGTCCGAAGAGGGGCTCGACCTGCAGGTGGCGCTCATCGCGCGTGGCCCGGGCCTACTGCATCATGTTGCAAGCCTGCATGGCGGCGGCTGGAACGACCGCCAGCCGTGGTATCAGTGGGAGCCAAGGACCGTTCTTGCGAATGTCGAACCGGCGACTGGCGATGGGGCTGCGGACTGGCCAGACGGCGAGTTGATCGATTACCATTTCGTAACCGGGCGAAGGGCAGTTTCGCTTGCAGAGGACAGGTCGGGGCTGGCGACCGGATGGCACGACAGGCTCCGGGCCTGGCGGCTGAACAGGCAAGGCCCGAGCCGCACTGTCCTGGGACTGGGCTCATGCGAGCTGTTCCACACCTTGCGGGGCGATCAGGGCGCCTTCGTGGAGCTGATCGATGGCGAGGCCAGCCGCGCCCGCATCGCCGCGCTTGGCTCGGTGCTCGAATGGGACGAGGCGACTTTGCGCCGCATCCGCGACGATTTCTCCGAAATCCGCGAGGCGCTGAGGTCAGCGCATCAGGCCGGTTTGTAGTACCAGATCTTCACCGATTGCGGATCGACCGAATCGCTGGAACCGAAGTCCCCCGACTTCGTGCGCTCCATGATTTCGGCCATTACCGAGGCTGGATCGTCGACATCGAGATCGAACACCGAAATCTGCGCGCCGGGCGGCGTGGCAGGTGATGAATCGAGCGCGATCAGGCGGCGTCCATTGAGCACGCCAGTGGCCCTGCACACGTCGGGCAGGTGCACCTTGTCGTACCAGTCCGCGTATTCCGCCTCGCGCCCCGGCTTGGGGCTGCTGGCTACGACGAGCACATATTTCACCATGAATCCTATCCCTTGCATCTGATTCTTCAGCCGAGCGTTTCGATGATGGCGGAGAAATCCCGGCCTGCGTTGCCAGCATTGGCGAAGGCTTCGTAAAGCTCGCGTGCGCGCTTGCCCATGGCCGGATCGACGCCAGCCTCCTTGGCTGCGGCAAGAGCGAGCGTGAGGTCCTTGAGCATCAGCGCGGTGGCAAAGCCGCCCTCATAGTTGTTGTCCGCCGGGCTTTGCGGGCCGACACCGGGGACCGGGCAATAGCTCGTCATCGACCAGTTCTGTCCAGAGGAAACCGAGCAGATGTCGTAGAAGGTCTGCGGATCGAGCCCGAGCTTCTGCGCCATGGCGAAGGCCTCGCAGGTGCCGATCATGTGGATCGCCAGCAGCATGTTGTTGCACAGCTTGGCCGCCTGCCCTGCCCCGCTCGCCCCGGCATGGATCACGGTCTTGCCCATTGCGGCCAGGATCGGCTGCGCGCGCGCGAAAGCCTCGTCGCTGCCGCCGACCATGAAGGTGAGCGTACCGGCGCTTGCCGCCGCGATCCCGCCCGATACCGGCGCATCGACCATGGCGTATCCGGCCTTGTGCGCCGCTTCGCCCACTTCGCGCGCTGTCGCCACGTCGATGGTCGAGCAATCGAGCAGGAGCGCGCCCGCCGGGGCCTTGCCCAGCACCTCTGCATTGTAAACGTCAGCCACGATCTTGCCGTTTGGCAGCATCGAGACGACCGCCTCGGCGTCTTCGACTGCCTCGGCAACCGTCGTGCAAGGCGCGCAGCCGCTTGCCGCCGCTCGCTCCAGAGCTTGGGCAGAAAGATCGAAGGCGCGCACCGTGTGCCCTGCCTTGACCAGGTTCGCGGCCATGCCGCCGCCCATGTTGCCAAGGCCGATGAAAGCAATCTGCATGTGGTTGGTCCTCTGATTTAGTCGCGCAGCAGGTCGCGACCGATGATCATCTGCATGATCTGGTTGGTGCCTTCGAGGATGCGGTGCACGCGCATGTCGCGCCAGAACCGCTCGATGGGGTAATCCATCAGGTAGCCATAGCCGCCGTGCAGTTGCAGCGCGCGGTCGGCAACCGCCGATCCCATCTCGGTCGCCAGCCGCTTGGCCATGGCGGCAAAGCGCGTCTTGTCAGGCGCTCCTGCCGTGACCTTGGCGGCAGCAAGGTAGAGCAGCGCGCGCGCTGCTTCCAGCTCGGTCGCCATGTCGGCGATGGTGAACTGGGTGTTCTGGAAATCGGCAATCGCCTGGCCGAATTGCCTGCGATCCCTGGTGTAGGCGATCGTCTCGTCGAGGCACCGCTGCGCGCCGCCCAGCGAACAGGCCCCTATGTTGAGCCGCCCGCCATCGAGCCCGGACATGGCGATGGAGAAGCCCTGTCCTTCCTCACCGACGAGATTGGCGGCGGGCACCCGCACATCGTCGAGGATCAGCTGCGCGGTCGGCTGCGAATGCCAGCCCAGCTTGCGCTCCTGCGCGCCGAACGAGACGCCCGGCATGTCCTTCTCGATCACCAGGCAGGAGATGCCCTTGGGCCCGTCCGCGCCGGTGCGCACCATGGTGACATAGAGATCGTTGGCGCCAGCGCCCGAGATGAACTGCTTGGTGCCGCTGACGACAAAATCGTCGCCATCGCGCCGCGCCGTCGTCTTGAGCGCGGCGGCATCGGAGCCGGAGCCCGGCTCGGTCAGGCAATAGCTTGCGATCTGCTCCATCCCCACCAGCGACGGCAGGTACCTGTCCTTGACCGCTTTCGAACCGAACCGGTCGATCATCCAAGCGGCCATGTTGTGGATCGACACAAAAGCGCTGGTCGAGGGGCAGCCATAGGCCATGGCCTCCATGATCAGCGCCGCTTCCAGCCGACCCAGCCCGATCCCACCGCTCTCCTCGCTCACGTAGATCGCGCCAAAGCCAAGCTCGGCCGCCTGCGATAGCACCTCGCGAGGGAAGTGATGCTCCTCGTCCCATTGCGCCGCAAATGGCGTGATCGCATCGGCAGTAAAACGACGCGCCATGTCCTGAATCGCGCGCTGGTCTTCGGTCAGGTCAAATTGCTGGGTCATGCGGCTGAGTTATAGCATCGGTTGACCTGTGCAAATCCCCGGTCAACAAATGGCTGTAACGGGATTCGAGCGGGAGGATTGCAATGGCAGCGGCAGGCGTGGACAGGGACTATATCCGGCGCGGGATCGAGGCGGCAGACCTC
>JAURNJ010000162.1 GCA_030830245.1 Novosphingobium sp.
GATACCACGCTGGCCGTCCAGCTGACCCGCGCGGCGGACCTGCTGCTGGACGACATGGATGCCCTGCTCGCCGCGATCCGCCGCCGGGCGGAAGAGCACAAGTACACCCCCACCATCGGCCGCAGCCACGGCATCCATGCCGAGCCGACGACCTTCGGCCTCAAGCTGGCGCAGGCCTATGCCGAATTCGACCGGTGCCGCACCCGCCTCGTCAATGCCCGCGCCGAAGTGGCCACCTGCGCCATCTCGGGCGCGGTAGGCACCTTTGCCAATATCGATCCGGCGGTGGAGGACTATGTCGCCGAAAAGCTGGGCCTGGCGGTGGAGCCGGTTTCGACCCAGGTGATCCCGCGCGATCGCCACGCGATGTTCTTCAGCGTTCTTGCGGTCATCGCCAGCTCGATGGAGCGTCTCGCGGTCGAGATCCGCCACCTCCAGCGTACCGAGGTGCTCGAGGCCGAGGAATATTTCTCGCCCGGGCAGAAGGGCTCTTCGGCCATGCCGCACAAGCGCAACCCGGTTTTGACCGAAAACCTGACCGGGCAGGCTCGAATGATCCGCGCCTGGTCGCTGCCCGCGCTGGAGAACGTGGCGCTATGGCATGAGCGCGACATTTCGCACTCCTCGGTCGAACGCTTCATCGGCCCGGATGCAACGATCACGCTCGACTTTGCCCTGGCGCGCCTTGCCGGGGTGATCGACAAGCTGGTGATCTATCCCGAGCGGATGCAGGCCAACCTCGACCGGATGGGCGGACTGATCCATTCGCAGCGCGTGCTTCTGGCGCTGACTCAAGCAGGCCTGTCGCGCGACGAAAGCTATCGCCTGGTCCAGCGCAATGCGATGAAAGTGTGGGAAAGCGACGGCAGGCTGTCGCTGATGGAACTGCTCAAGGCAGACCCTGAGGTCTCCGCAGCCCTGAGCGACGCGGAAATCGAGGAGCGTTTCAACCTCGACTACCATTTCAAGCACGTGGACACCATTTTCGCGCGTATATTCGGCTAGCCCGGATCACCGCCCTTCCCTTGCGTCGCCAACCGTCCTAGCATCGCCGCACGGGCGGGATGGAAAGCAGGAGGCCGTTGATGCAGATCATGCGCACGATCATCTGGGTTACGGCCCTGATCCTCGTCCTTCTGTTCATCCTGTTCAACGTGGGCAATTCCGCCGATCTCAATGTCTGGCCCCAGGTCGGCAACGAGCCGCCGGTGATCATCGTCGGGCCGATGTGGGCCTTTGCGCTGGGCTTCTTCCTGCTCGGACTGGTGCCGGTATGGCTGCTCAAGCGGGCACAGGCATGGCGGTTGAAACGGCGCATCGCCAGCCTCGAAAACAGCCTCAGGGCAGCTTCGGCTGCGGCAGCGGGGGTGGAAGCCGCGCCGCCATTGCCGGAACAATCCCCCGAACCCGAGACCAAGCCAGAGGAAAGCAAGCCTGCCGATGTATCGTAATCCCGTCTTTCTCGCGCTCGACGTCCCCCGGCTGGATGCCGCACAGGAACTTGCGCGCAAGGTTTCCGGCCACATCGGCGGCGTGAAGCTGGGCCTCGAATTCTTCTGCGCGCACGGCCATCATGGCGTTCACGAAATCGCCAAGCTGGGCCTGCCGATCTTCCTCGATCTGAAGTTGCACGACATCCCCAACACCGTCGCGGCGGCAATGCAGGCGATCCATGTGCTCGAACCGGCGATCGTCACGGTCCATGCCAGCGGCGGTCGCGCGATGATGGAAGACGCCAAGGCGGCAGCGGGCGAGAACACCAAGGTTGTCGGCGTAACCGTGCTCACCAGCTTCGACGACAAGGACTTGTCGCGCATCGGCATTCCGGACAGCCCGCACGATGCCGCGCTGCGGCTTGCCGATCTTTCGCACGAGGCCGGACTGGACGGCATCGTTTGCTCAGGTCACGAAGTCGGTGACATCCACAGGCAATGGAAAAACGGGTTCTTTGTCGTGCCCGGACTGCGACTGCCCGATGGCAAGAAGGGCGACCAGAAGCGCATCGTCACCCCGCGCGAAGCGCGCGACGCCGGCGCGAGCGTGCTGGTGGTCGGCAGACCCATCCGCAGCGCCGAGGACCCCGTTGCTGCAGCGCGCGCAATCGAGGCGACGCTGTAATCAGTTCAGTTCGTTCAGCAATGTGAAAACTTAAATGAACGAAATAGCAGCATGATTTCTGGCTCTGGAGATTGTCCATGAAGAATCCGATTTTCGCTGCCGCACTTGCCGCTTCGGCTCTCGCCCTGTCCGCCCCGGCCATGGCGCACGAAGTCTCCTCCGGACCGGTGGTCGCTGCGGGCAGTACCGTGCTCACGCTTTCGGCGCAGGGGCAGAGCTTCAGCAAGCCTGACATGGGTCTGTTCAGCGCAGGCGTGACCGGATCGGGCAAGACGGCAGGCGCGGCGCTCGCGGCCAATTCGGCGAAGATGAGCAAAGTCTTTGCCGCCCTGAAGCGAGCAGGCATTGCCGACAAGGACATCCAGACCAGCAACCTCAGCCTCAATCCGGTCTATGCCGAAATGTCCAACCAGCGAAACGTCGACCCGCTGGAGCAACAGGTGCCGCCCATCATCGGCTACCAGGTCTATAACCAGGTCTCGGTGAAGCAGCGCAATCTCGACAAGTTCGGCAGCACGATCGACGCGCTGGTTTCCGCCGGGGCCAACCAGGTAAACGGCCCGAGCTTCCAGATGGAAGACCCCGATGCGGCCGCCGACGAAGCCCGCGCCGATGCGATCAAGAAGGCGATGGGCCGCGCGCAGATCTGCGCAAAGGCCTCCGGTCTGCGAGTCATCCGCGTGCTGACCATCACCGAGGGTGGTGGTTACAGCCCTCCCATGCCGGTCATGTATGCGCGCGCCGCCATGGCGGAGATGGCCGCTGCCCCGCCGGTCGCCGCTGGCGAGGTGCAGAACGGAGCCAGCGTGACGGTGACGTTCGAACTGGGCAAATAGTCTCCCACAATTTCGCGCGATGCTCTAATGGGCGGGCCATGCCTGGCCCTACCATCAAGATTTGCGGCATTTCGTCCGCCGACGCGCTGGAAGCGACTGTTTCCGCACGAGCAGACTTTGTCGGCCTGAATTTCTTTCCCCCATCACCGCGCTACGTCGATCTGCGCTTGGCGGCAGAGCTTGGCGCGCGCGCCTCAGGCCGGATCGCGCGCGTCGGCGTGTTCGTCGATGCCGACGACACGGCGATCGGCAAGACAGTCGAAGCCGCAAGCCTCGATGCGATCCAGTTGCATGGCAAGGAAGCGCCCGAACGCGCAGCGCAGCTCAAGGCTCGCTTCGGCCTGCCGGTATGGAAGGTTCTGTCCGTGGCCGGCGCTGCCGACATCGCCCGCGCCGATTCCTATCGCGATGCCGCCGATTTCATCCTGTTCGATGCCAAGACGCCAGAGGGAACACTGCCCGGCGGCATGGGGTTGAGCTTCGACTGGGCATTGCTCGCGGCCTACCGTGGCCCGCTGCCATGGGGCCTAGCCGGGGGACTCACTCCCGGCAACGTCGCCGAGGCTGTGCGGCTGACCGGAGCGCCAATGGTCGATACCTCATCGGGTGTCGAAAGGGCAACGGGCGTCAAGGACGTGGACAAAATTGCCGCGTTCTGCAAAGCGGCGCGGCTATGAACGACCTGCCCAACACCTTCCGCAACCAGCCTGACGATCGCGGCCATTTCGGCCAGTTCGGCGGACGCTATGTCGCCGAAACGCTGATGCCGCTGATCCTCGATCTGGAAAAGGAATACCGCAAGGCAAAGACCGATCCGGAGTTCCAGGCCGAATTCGACGATCTGCTCGAACACTATGTCGGGCGGCCCAGCCCGCTCTATTTCGCACCGCGCCTCACCGAGGAACTGGGCGGAGCACAGGTGTGGTTCAAGCGCGACGAGCTCAACCACACCGGCGCACACAAGATCAACAATTGCATTGGCCAGATCCTGCTGGCGATCCGCATGGGCAAGACCCGGATCATCGCCGAGACCGGCGCTGGCCAGCACGGCGTTGCTACTGCCACGGTCTGCGCCCGCTTTGGCCTGCCTTGCGTGATCTACATGGGCTCCACCGATGTCGCCCGGCAGCAGCCCAACGTGTTCCGGATGAAGCTGCTCGGAGCCGAGGTGATCCCGGTCGAAAGCGGCGCGAAAACCCTAA
>JAURNJ010000163.1 GCA_030830245.1 Novosphingobium sp.
ATGCCCACGCGCTGCAGGAATCGCAGTTTCGCGCCAGCGTCGTCAGCCCGGCGGGTGCGCGCGGGCTGATGCAGATCATGCCGGCCGCGTCGCGCGATCATGCCGCATCGCTGGGCGTGCGCGGCGATGCGCGGGATCTCAACCAGCCGGAAATCAACCTTGCCTTCGGCCAGCGTCACCTCAGGATGCTGGAATCGAGCCCGGCAACGCAGGGCCTGCTGCCCAAGGTCATGGCTGCCTACAATGCGGGTCTCGCCCCGATCGGGCGCTGGAACAGCGAGATCGCCGACCAGGGCGACCCGCTGCTGTGGATGGAATCGATTCCCTATTGGGAAACCCGCGGCTATGTGAACATCGTCATGCGCAATTACTGGATGTACGAACGCCAGGCGGGTGGGCCCTCGGAAAGCCGCATAGCATTGGTACAGGGCATGTGGCCCGGCTTCCCCGGTCTGACCGGCGCGCCCGGCAAGCGCATGGCGGCAAACGGAGCACTGCTGCGTGGCCGTTGATCCCGAACGGACATTCAAGCCGATCAACATCGCCGTGCTCACCGTGTCCGACACGCGCGGGCCGGAGGACGATACCAGCGGCGACATCCTGGTCGAACGCATCAAGGCGGCGGGCCACAAGCTCGCAGGCCGCGCCATCGAGATCGACGACGCCGGCAAGGTTGCCAGTCGCCTCAACAACTGGATCGATGATCCGGCCATCGATGCGATCATCACTACCGGCGGGACCGGCCTTACCGGCCGCGATGTGACCCCCGAGGCGCTCGACCGGGTGAAGGACAAGGACATTCCCGGCTTTGGCGAGATCTTCCGCCTTATCAGTTACCGCACCATCGGCACCTCGACGGTACAGTCGCGCGCCTGCGCCGTGGTGGCGCGCGGCACCTACATCTTCGCGCTGCCCGGTTCCAACGGAGCGGTGAAGGATGGCTGGGACGGCCTGCTCGCCGAACAGCTCGACAGCCGCAACCGGCCCTGCAATTTCGTCGAGCTGATGCCGCGGCTGCGCGAGGTCTGAGACCTACTTGCTCGCCTGCTCGCTGAAATAGCCGCGCAGCTGCCCGAGCATCACCTGCCACCAATCGACCACATCGGCGAAGTTCGCCTTGGTCAGACCGCCCACGGTGGTGACATCGTAGGAAAAGGCGAGTGATCCATTCTCGTTGACCGCAAGCTGGCCGAAGCGCTTCTGCCGGTTCCAGGTATTCGCCAGTTCCAGCGTGTTCTTGCCATCGTCGGCAAAGACGATCGTGAAGCCCAGCGAGCGGCATTGCTTGTTTTCGGTGCAATCGTTGAAATTCAGCCGGTAATCATAGCCTGATGCGGCGCTGTTGATCTGCGGGTCGCCGCTTTCGTGCTTGGTCAGTTCGGCGCGGTAGCCCAGTTTTCGCATTTCATTGGCGACTGCCTCTGGCTGGGAGGCGCAGATATGCTCGGTCGGGCAGGCCTCTGGATCGGTGGCTGCGCTGGCGAGGCCCGGAACAGCGGCAAGGACCGCAACAAGCATCACGGTTGAAGTCTGACGCATGTCGTAGCCCCTCAGCCCCTTGCCTGTGCTGGTGATGCGCTTTTTCGGTGGCGCCTGTCAATATGTTCATGGTCTGTTCTCATCATGGAGCCCCCATCCCCCATCAACGGACGCGGCGCCCCCTCCAACACCGTACCTTCGCGCTTCGGCCTGGCTACCCGTGACGCGGACGGTGATTGGCGCGATGTGGAAATGCTTGTGGACGATCCTGTGGGAAAGTTGCGCACAAGTGTCACCGAGGAACACCCGCGCACGATCGTCAGCTTCAACCAGTCGCCGGACATCCCCTTCGACCGCTCCATCAACGCCTATCGGGGGTGCGAGCATGGCTGCATCTATTGCTTCGCGCGCCCGACCCATGCCTTTCACGATCTCTCTCCGGGCCTCGATTTCGAAACGAAGCTGTTCGCCAAGCCCCAGGCAGCCAAGCTGCTGCGCGAAACGCTCGCCAAAGCCGGTTACCGACCCGCGCCGATCGCCATGGGGACCAACACCGACCCATACCAACCCATCGAGGGGCGCTACCGCATTACCCGGCAGGTGCTTGAGGTCTGCCTTGAGACGCGTCATCCCGTCATCATCACCACAAAGTCGGAACGGGTGCTGCTCGATCTCGACCTGCTGACGGAAATGGCGCGGCTGAACCTCGTCGGGGTCGGAATATCGGTGACCAGTCTCGACTCGGGGCTCTCTCGCCTGCTCGAACCGCGCGCTTCCTCGCCTTCAAAACGGCTTGATGCGCTGGAGGCCCTCGCCAAGGCAGGCATTCCCGCCCATGTCTCCATTGCCCCGCTCATCCCATCGATCACCGACGAATATATCGAGGCGATCCTCGAAGCGGCTGCGGAGCGGGGCGTGCGCTCGGCCAGCTGGATTTTCCTGCGACTGCCACACGAGGTCGCGCCACTGTTTCGCGAATGGCTCGAGGCGCATTTCCCCGATCGCGCGGCCAAGGTCGTGGTCATTGTCCGCGACGTGCGCGGCGGTCGCGACAACGATCCGCGTTTCACAAGTCGGATGAGGCCGGAAGGCGTCTGGGCGGACCTGTTCCGCCGCCGCTTTCGCCTCGCCTGCAAGCGGTATGGCCTCAGTATGGATCGCGAATTGCAGCTCGATTGCAGCCAGTTTCGTCGCCCCGACCTCACCGGCCAGCTTTCGCTTTTGTGATCAGTATCAATGGCTTGGGGCGTTAACCCTCTTTCCGGGGGAACGCGTCGTGGAGTTGCGTGTTTGTTGCCTGACATTTGCAGAAGGGCAGCTCGAATGACCGAAGAACGCATCATCACCACGAACCACGCAGATGGGACCGCGCCGGCCAACACTCATACGACGATCATTCGCGATGATGCACCGCGCAGTCACGGCTCGATACTGTTGATCGGGCTGGTCCTGCTGGTCGTGGCAATCGCGGGTTTCCTCCTGGTGAGCGAATTTGCCACGAGCGAAGCAGCAAAGGACAATGCCATCGCGGGGGCGGCCAACGAGGTGAACAAGGCAGCCTGTTCGGTTGGCGACGCAGCGCAGAACGCCGGAGAAGCAGTCGAGTAAGCGGCGAAGAAGGTGGGTGAATAGTGCTTGGAGACCAAGCTCCGCGCTCAGGCCCCCAGAACGTAACCGGCGAACTTGTCGCGAAGGTCCTTCTTGCTGATCTTTCCGGTCGCGGTGTGCGGAATCTCGTCGACGAATTCGACCGCATCGGGCAGCCACCACTTGGCGACCTTGTCGGCGAGGAACGCGGTGATTTCCTCGCCGGTCACGGCGCATCCCGGCTTCCTGACCACAACGAGGATCGGCCGCTCGTCCCAGCGCGGATGCGGCACGCCGATCGCCGCCGCCTCGGCGACATCGGGATGCGCGACAGCCGCATTCTCGAGCTCGACCGAACTGATCCACTCGCCGCCAGACTTGATCACGTCCTTGGTCCGGTCGGTCAATTGCACGGCACCATCGGGATGGATCAGCGCAACATCGCCGGTATCGAACCAGCCTTGCTCGTTGGCCGAGTCCGCCTCGGCCTTGAAATAGCGCTGGATGGTCCAGTGACCGCGCACCTGCAGGGCGCCAGCCGTCTTGCCATCACGAGGCAGCACGATCGTCGGGTCATCAAGGCTGACAGAGCGCACTTCGCAACCGTAGCCGACCCTGCCCTGCATCGCCTTGTAGGCGACCTTCTCGTCGAACTCCTTGTCGTTCCAGTCAGGCGTCTCATAGGTCATGGTTGCAACCGGCGAGGTTTCGGTCATGCCCCAGGCATGCCCGACACGGATACCCAGCTTCATCAGCCGCGCGATCACGCTGGTCGGCAAGGCCGAGCCGCCTGACATCACCTGTTCGAGCCGCGGCATCTCCTGACCCGTCGCGTCGAGGTGCTGGAAGATGGCGAACCACACAGTGGGCACGCCGCCCACCACGTTGACCTTCTCCTCGCGCATCAGTTCGCACAGCCAGGCCGGATCGTTGGTCTGGCAATAGACCAGCTTGGCCCCGACGACCGGCGCGGCCCAGGGGAAGCCCCAGTTGTTGGCATGAAACATCGGCACGACCGGCAGGATCACCGAACCGTTGTGCGACGCCATGGCCGCGGGCTGGACTGTATAGAGCGTGTGCAGGATGTTGGAGCGATGCTCATAGAGCACGCCCTTGGGATTTCCCGTGGTTCCGCTGGTATAGCACAGCATGCACGGATCGCGCTCGCTGCCGCTGACCCATTGCGCATCGCCATCGTGCCCTTCAATCCAGGCATCGAATTCGCCGTCGTCGAAGCAGATGTATCGCTCGACGCACTTCCACAGCGGCTTCATCCGCTCAACAATCGGCCGGAACACGGCATCGTAGATGAGGATGCGATCCTCGGCGTGGTTGACGATGTATTCGAGCTGGTCGTCGAACAGACGCGGATTGATCGTGTGGATGACGCCGCCCGCGCCGGTCACGCCATACCATGAGACGAGGTGGCGGTTGTGGTTCATCGCCAGGGTGGCGACCCGGTCCTGCGCCCTGAGTCCGAATTTCGCCAGCGCCTGTGCCATCCGCAGGGCATCGTGGCGCACTCCGGCCCAGTTGGTGCGCTCGGTGCTGCCATCGGCCATGCGCGTGACCACTTCGCGCATAGGATGCTCGCGCGCGCCGTGATCGATCAGGCCGCTGACGCGCAGCTCCCAGTGTTGCATGGCTCCCAGCATTTTCTCTCCGCGACCCTGTTTATGTCGTGTTTTATGTCATGCAGCGCGGCGCAGGTGTCCCCCCGTCCGTTGCTTGCCGAACGAGACTAGCTTGAGACCGTCGATCTCTTCAAGCCTTTCGACAAGCTCGCCCGTCAGCGTGAAATCCCAGCCGAGCCGCATGGCAACCTGCGCGCCGTTTTCCAGCCGCATTTTGACCAGAACCTCGCCGCGGCGGTTTTCGCCTTCCTGAAGCAGCAGCGCCAATTGCTGCACCGCTTCTATCGTCCAGACGTCGCATTCGAGCCGCATCCGCGCCGTATTGGTGACTTC
>JAURNJ010000164.1 GCA_030830245.1 Novosphingobium sp.
AGCCTCTCGCGCATCGCCAAAGGCTACCGCGGCGAGACCGGACCCGATGGCCAAGTTTATACCGTGGGTGATGCCGTGCAACGCCTCATCGGCAAGCGCATCAACGCCGGTCTGCGCAACGGCAAGTTCCATGGTGAGGCGGGCGCGATCAGCTCGCTGATGTCGTCAGTCTTCGACATCGACCGGACCAGGCTGGTCTCGGCGATTTCCGGGCCGGAAGGCATCGCGACGTTCGACGAGCAGAGCGCAACCGGCGTCGGCATGAGCCGCGTTTCAACCCACCGCATCGGTGGCGGCACGCTCGAGACGCAGATGAACCTCGTCGCCGAGCGGCACCTGGGCCTGCCGCGCGAGCTTGGCCCTGCGCCCGACACGCCGTTCAACCAGCTGCGCTCGAACGCGACGGCGAAGATCGCCTGACGTTCTGATCGCACGCAGCCCTAGGGCCAAGCCAATCGGGGCTTGCGCTTGGGGGCTGGTGGTGATGGAATGCCTCCTGCACCAGACCGGCACGGACCGGTCCGGATCGGGAGAGCATCATGAGCGACCAGACCTCGGCCGAAATCATCAGCGCGGCGGAAGATTTCATTGCGCAGCATTTGCGCAGCTACCTGCGTTCGGGCGGCGCGCAGGGTCATGTCATGGACACGACCCATGCCGGTGGCCTGCCGTTCGGCACCCATTGCCTGATCCGTTTCAAGGGCCGCAAGAGCGGCAGGACCATGATCGCCCCGCTCTGCTATGGCGACGTGGGCGGCGAAGTGGCGATCATCGGCTCGAAAGGGGGCGCGGGCCATCATCCGGCCTGGTACCTCAACCTCGCCGCCTCGCCCTCGGTCGATTTCCAGATCGCGACCCAGGCTTACCGCGCCACATGGCGCGAAGCGGAGGGAGCCGAGCGCGAGAAGGTCTACAACATGATGGTCGAGAACTTTCCCTTCTTCGACAACTACCGCAAGGCCACCAGCCGCAAGATACCGGTCGTGCTGATGAAACCGGTCGAGGCAATACCGGTCTTCAGCGAAGCAGACCTTGGATAAGCGAGAGAAGAACATGACACAGGCCCCCTCACCCCTCGACAAGGTCGCCGCCAAGGCCAAGTATGGCCCCTGGGCGGTGATTGCCGGAGGCTCTGACGGGACCGGCGAACATTTCGCGCGCGAACTCGCCGCCATGGGCATCAACCTTCTCCTGTCGTCGCGGCGCGAAGAGGTGCTGCGCGCGCTTGGCGAGGAACTGAAAGCCGCGCACGGCATCGAGTACCGCATACATGTTCAGGACCTGATGGACGAGGATGCCGGCACCCGCCTGCTGGCGGCAGCCGACGATCTGGACGTCGGCCTGTATGTGTCCAACGCGGGAGCCGGGGTCGATGCGTCGGGCACCGCATTCCTCGACTCACCTGTCGAGCGCTGGCATCGCCTCGCCAACATGAACGTGCGCACGGTGATGGACACGTGCCACGGCTTCGGCCTCAAGATGCGGGCGCGCGGTAGTGGCGGCCTGCTGATCATGTGCTCGATGTCGGCGATGCTGGGGATTCCCTACATTGCGACCTACTCTTCGACCAAGTCGTTCGAGGCGGTGTTCTGCGAAGCGCTGTGGGGCGAACTGCGGCCGCACAATGTCGACGTGCTTGCCGTGCTCGCGCCAGCCATGGACACGCCGAACTTTCGCGCCACCACCGAGGAAACCGGCTTCCTGATCTCGCCGGACATGTGCTTCGCGCCGGACCAGGTCGTGCGCGATGCGCTCGACTGGCTGCCGCACGGGCCGTTGCTGCTCTATCCGCAGCAGCCGGGGGGCGAAGACATGCGCCCCATCATGGCTGAGCGCAAGGCAAGGCTGGAGGCGGTGGCCGCTCTGGGCGAAAGCTTCAGCGAGCCTGTCGCCAGCTGAGTCCGCCACGGTCAGGAGAACAGAGAACATGATGCTGCCCCCTTCCCCGCTCGACAAGGCCGCAGCCAGGGCGAAATACGGCCCTTGGGCGGTGATTGCCGGAGCTTCGGACGGAACCGGCGAAGGCTTCGCCCGCGAACTCGCCGCCATGGGGATCAACCTCGTCCTGTCCTCGCGGCGGCGCGAAGTGCTCAAGGCACTTGGCGAGGAACTTGCCGCAGCCCACGGCATCGAATACCGGGTGCTGGTGCAGGACCTGATGGTCGCAGGCGCGGGCCAGGCGATCATCGACGCCACCGCCGATCTCGATGTCGGTCTTTACGTCTCGAACGCAGGCGCGGACGCGGTGGGTCGCGGCTTCCTCGACGAATCGGTCGAGCGCTGGCACGGCATGATCACGATGAACGTCACCAACGTGGTCGACACCTGCTACCATTTCGGCCGGAAGATGCGCGAGCGGGGCGGCGGCGGACTGCTCATCATGAGTTCCGGTTCGGCGCTGGGCGGCATCCCGTTCCTCTCGATGTATTCCTCGACCAAGGCGTTCGAGGGGAACTTCTGCGAAGGGCTGTGGGCCGAACTGAAGCCGCACAACATCGACGTGCTGTGCGTGCTCGCGCCGTTGATGGATACGCCGTGCTACCGCCGCAACACCGAAGGCACCGGCTTTCTGATGGACCCGTCGATGGCGTGGGATCCCTTCGTGGTATCGCGCGGCTCGCTCGACTGGCTGCCGCACGGCCCGCTGCTGATTTACCCGAACTCGCCCAGCGATCCGGACAGAAGCGCCGAAATGGTCGAGCGCCGGGAACGCGTCGAAGCGGTGATGGCGCTCGGCAACAGTTTCAACGAACCAGCGGAAACCTAGGGAGGCCGAAATGGGCCGTGTGATCGACACTGACAGTCACTGGACCTTCGCCTGGGAGTTCGAGCCCGCCAAAGGCCCGCTCGCGAGGTTTTGCGAAGATCTGCCGCGCGCGCAGGATCTGCTGGCATGGTTCTTTGCCGGCGACCTGATCGAGGCTCTGCCCGAGGGTGCGCGGCCCGATCCGGCCTGGCTGTTCGGCCTGCCGGCGGGCGAGGAAATCCCCGAACACTGGCGGCGCCTGCAACATACCGGCAAGGCCGCAGACCGGATCGAGTGGATGGACCGCATCGGCATCGAGTTCGCGCTGGTCAATCCGGGCGGCTATGGCTCGACCTTCCCCCTGATCAAGGACGCCAGCCGGCGCGCGCAATTCGTGCGTGCCGCCAACGATGTCCTGCTCGAAGTGCTCGACGGCCATACCCACAGGTGCAGCCCGATTTCGGTGATCGACCTTGTCGACATCGACGCAGCCGTGGCGGAAATGACCCGGATGCGCGCGGCCGGCAGCCGAGCCTTCTCGATTCGCACCGAGCCAGTCGGCGGCCTCTCGCTCGGCCACCCGCACTTCGACCGGATATGGGCCGCTGCCGTCGATCTCGGCATGATGGTCAATATCCATGTGGGCAACGTGCCTGGCTGGTTCGGCGACTGGGCCAACCTGGGGTGGGATTTCGGCAATCGCGATTCGATCGGCCCGTTCATGCGCATGGCCAACACCCAGCGGCACCACAGTGCCGAACAGTTCCTCAATGCCATGCTCTATGGCGGGGCATTCGAACGCCACCCGAAGCTGACGATCCTGCTGTCGGAAATCTGGGCGGGATGGCTCCCCAATTTCATCCGCCAGACCGAGGTGTTCTGCGCCAAGCGCGGCCCCTGGGGCGACTGGCCCTTCCCGCTGAGCGGCGGCGATTACCTGCGCCGCCATGTGCGCCTCACTCCGCTGCCAGGACTTGGCGACTGGAACACGCTCGAACTGATCCGCGATTATCCCGAAATCGTCGTGTTCTCGTCCGACTATCCGCACACCGAGGGCAATGCCGATCCGATCGAGCTTTACCGACCCGGCCTCGACAGCCTCGATGCAGGCGTACGCGGCGGATTCCTCGGCGAGACAATCGCCGCGAGCTACGCGCGCATGGGCGATCCGGTGGTTCAATAGGGGAAGCGCAATGGCGACTGTCGAGGAAAGACTGCAAGCCGTCGAGGATCGCCTCGAAATCTACAATGTCATTTCCGCCTATGGCCCGGCGGTTGACGGCTGCAATCTCGAAGCCATGGGCCAGGTCTATGCCGAACACGGCGTCTACGACGTGCGCGATTTCCGCTATATGGATGGCCTTTCCGAAATCCGCGACATGATGAACGGGCACGGCCACCGCAGCCTGACCGGCAACGGCGCGGCGCATGTCGGCACCCTGCCCCACGTCGAGCTCGACGGCGACCGCGCCATAGCCACCAATTATAGCATCATCCTTGGCGGCGACGGCGAGGGCGAACCCAAGATGCTGCGGCTCAACATCTCGCGCATCTATCTTTCGCGCGGAAGCGACGGATGGCGGATCGACCGGCGGATCATCAGCCCGCTCGACGGACGCCAGTCCTCGCGCGACCTTGCCGCACGAGTGTTCGAAGGGCCCGATGTCGATCCGGGTGCGCGGCGTGACGAATTCTCGCTGGCGAAGGGTGAGGACGGCCCCTGGCAGGCGCCCGACTAGCACCCTTCCCTAACCGTCGAAATCGACCTGCACCTTGCCCGCGTGTGGCCTCGAATACATCCTGATCGCTGCTTGCGGCAGGTTCTCGAAACCGCGCGTCACATCGGTGACCGGCCGAAGCGTCCCGGCACGCAGCATGCCAGCCAGTTCGTCCTCCAGCGACAGCCGCTCGTCGTAGTGATCGAATACGATCCAGGCTTCGATCCTTATCGAGCGATCCCCGCACAAGGCCTCGATTTCAGGCGTGATCCCGAAGGCACCGCGCAGGCCATTGGCGGGGCGGGCAGCAGCCGTTCCCCCTGAATAGAAACTTTCCGAGCTGCCAAAGGCGAACAGCCGCCCTCCCCGCGCGATCAGCGGCGCGACCGTGGCCGTGAGCGAACCGCCAACGCCATCGCAGAACAGATCGATTCCGTCCGGAAAGGCAGAGCGCAGCCGCTGGTCAAGGTCGGGCGCGCGATAGTCGATGCAGTCATCGATGCCGAGTGTCTCCCTCACCCAAGCACAGCGATCCGCGCCGCCTGCCAGCCCGACAACGTAAGCGCCTTTCGCCTTGGCAATTTGCGCCGCGAGCGAGCCGACCGAGCCGCTGGCAGCAGCGACCAGCACCCTGACTTGCGGCGTTACCGGCCCGCACCGCCGCAGTCCCAGTAGTGCGGTCGTGCCCGAGGTTCCGAAAACATGCATCACCGTGTCGGGCGGCCAGCCCGGTGCAATCTCGGGCCGCAGCACATAGTTCATTGGCGCCTGGGTCTGGTTGAGCGCGCGCACGGCTTCGGTCGGAAGCGCATAGCCGATCGGCTTTTCGTCCCGGCTGACGATTTGGTAGTCCTGCCAGCCAAGCTGCCAGTGCAGGTGTGCGCCCACTGGCAGCAGCGGATCGCGTGAGGCGACAACCTCGGCAAGGCCGTAGTTCGCGAGATCGGTTTCCCCGGCCGACATCTGCGTCATTTTCAGCCGCGTGCGCGAATGCAGGTTGATCAGCCGGGTGCGCACCAGCGCCTGCCCCTCGCCAGGCTCGGGCAGCGCTTCTTCCACCATTGCGAGGTTTTCGGCACGGATGATTCCATCCGTCTCAAGCGGGTGCGCGAGCACCCATTTGCGGCACGCCCGCGTCACTCAATATCCCGCACCGCGCGCATCACCATTTCGCGCTGGACCTCGGACGGCCCCTCGAACAGTTCGAACACCTGCACGTCGCGCAGCAGCCGCTCCACCACCGCGCCCTTGGCGATGCCATAGACGCCATGGACCGAGACCGCCATGCGCGCCACCCGGATCGCGGCATTGGTGACGAACAGCTTGGTCGTCGCCAGTTCGGTGATCGCGTCAGCGCCCTGGTCCTTGCAGGTGGCGGCCCAGTAAACCATCTGGCGTGAGGCCTCCAAAGCGGCGACCATTTCCGCGATCAGGTAGTGGATCGCCTGGAAATCGATAATCGGATGGCCCTGCTGCACCCGCTGTTTCGCATAGCGGGTCGCCTCCTCAAGGCAGGACTGCATCAGCCCGACGCAGACCGCGCAAATACCGATCTTGCCGATCGGCATCACCTTGCGCAGCACCGTCGTCTTGATGCCGGTCTTGCCGCCAAGCAGGTTTTCATCGGGCACGAACAGATTGTCGAACTCGAGCTCGTTAAGCTCGGTGCCGCGCAGGCCCATGATCTCGATCTGCTGCCCCACCCGGAAGCCCGGCGCGTCGGTCGGCACGAGGAACATGGAGAGGCCATCGTCGGGATCGCGGGCATAGACCACGCCCATCGCTGCGCTTGCGGCGTTGCTGATCCACAGCTTCCGGCCGCTGATGCTCCAGCCGCCATCAACCCTGGTGGCGCGCGTGGTCATCATCGAGATATCGCTGCCGGTCTGCGGTTCGGTGAAGGCCATGAAGCCAGTCTTGCTGCCATCCAGCAGCGCGGGAACCCACTGCTTGATCTGTTCGGGCGTCGCGCTTTCGAGCAGGATCCCGGCCACCAGCAGGTTGACCTGCAGGTAGATGCCCAGCACCGGCATGACCCGGCCGATTTCCTCCTGAAGCACCGCCCAGGCGAGGAAGGATCCATCCGCGCCGCCGACCGCCGAGGGAAACGGCAGGCCAAAGGCGTCGATCTCGGCCAGCAAGGGCCGAACGCTTGCCGGGATGGGCTCGCCTGCATCGACCGTCGCGGCGAGTTCGCGGAAATTGCGCTCGGCCATGCGCCGGACGGTCATCCGGAACTCTTCGATCTCAGGCGGGAGCGTCGAATGCATGGCCGGTCGAGCCCCGATTCAGGTCAGTTGGAGGCGATGAAGTCCAACACCTGCGGGGCCAAAGTCGGCCAGCTGGTGAAAATCGTTACTCCAACGTCTCCCGCCCTCTGACGCGCCGACTGGTA
>JAURNJ010000165.1 GCA_030830245.1 Novosphingobium sp.
CAGTTCGCCGCGCATCAGGTCGTCCAGCTTTTCGTCCGGGAGGATCGCCTCGAAGGCCTGGCTGATCGCATCGCGCTCGACATCGCGGGCGCGCTCCTCGAGCTCGCCCCGCACCGCCTTGACCAGATGACGCACGACCAGCTTCTGAAGGGCTTCGTAGCGGGCAAACGGATCGTCGTCCTTGGCGGCGAGGAACACGAGGTCTTCCTCAGCCTGCTTGACCTCGATCGCCACCGGCGCGGTAAAGCCGCGGTTGATCGAAAGCACCGGCGGGCGCAGGTAACCCTTGAACGGGAACTCTCCTTTCGCCTCCTCGAGCACGATCAGCTCTTCGCCATGGTGCTTGCCGGTCTCGCGGTCGAACAACGCGATCTTGAGCGGAACCGGCATCGGCGCCTTGTCCGGCTGGCCGGGCGTGGGCGGCACCTCCTGTTCGAGGCGCAGGGTGGCAAAGCCGTTTTCGTGCAGCAGCTTCGCCGTGATACTTGGCGTACCAGCCTGGCCATACCACAGGCGGAACTGCTCTAGATCGAGCTCGGCTCCATCCTCGATGGCCTTGATGAAGTCCTCGCAGGTCGCCGCTTCGCCATCGTGCCGCTTGAAATAGAGGTCGGTTCCGGCGCGAAAGCGCTCCGGCCCGGCCAGGGTCCGCATCATGCGGATGACTTCGGCGCCCTTGTTGTAGATCGTCGCGGTGTAGAAGTTCGAGATTTCCTGATAGCTTTCGGGCCGGATCGGGTGAGCGAGTGGCCCCGAATCCTCGGGAAACTGCCCGCCGCGCAGAATGCGCACATCCTCGATCCGCTTGACTGGTTCGCTGCCCATGTCGGCGCTGAACAGCTGGTCGCGCAGCACGGTGAAGCCTTCCTTGAGGCTGAGCTGGAACCAGTCCCGGCAGGTGACACGGTTGCCCGACCAGTTGTGGAAATATTCGTGGGCGATCACGCCTTCGACGTTGTCGTAATCGGTGTCGGTCGCGGTTTCGGGATCGGCCAGCACGTAGCGGGTGTTGAAGACGTTGAGGCCCTTGTTCTCCATTGCCCCCATGTTGAAATCGGAAACAGCGACGATGTTGTAGAGGTCGAGATCGTATTCGCGGCCGAACACCTCTTCATCCCATTTCATCGAAGCCTTCAGCGATGCCATGGCGTGCCCGGTGCGATCCTCGTCGCCGGGACGGACCCAGATGTTGCAATCGACCGTGCGCCCGCTTGCGGTGGTGAAGGTGTCATGGTTGGCCACCAGTTGCCCCGCGACCAGTGCGAAGAGATAGCTCGGCTTGGGCCAGGGGTCGTTCCACTGCGCCCAATGGGTGCCGCCCTCTCCATCACCTTGCGCTACGCAGTTGCCGTTCGAGAGCAGGACCGGAAACTGGTCCTTCGGTCCTTCCATGCGCACCGACCAGGTGGAAAGCACGTCGGGCCGGTCGGGGAAGAAGGTGATGCGGCGAAACCCTTCGGCCTCGCACTGGGTGCAGAGCATGCCGTTTGAGGCATAAAGGCCCATCAGCTGGCTGTTGGCGGCGGGAGCGATCAGGGTTTCGATTTCGATGAGATGCTTGTCGCCCGGCAGATCAATCAGCAGGTCGGCACCGTCCATGCGCCAGTCGTTGGCCGCCTTGCCATCGACTTTCACCGAACGTGCGGCAATGCCATCGCCATTGAGGCGCAGGGTCTGACTGCCCGAGCCGGCGGGATTCCTTTGCACGCCAAGCCGGGCGGTGACGGCGGTCTCGTCCAGGCCGAGTGCAAAATCGAGTCCGATTTCCGGCACCAGCCAGTCGGGCGGGCAATAGTCCTCGCGCCGGATCGTTGCCGGATGCTGCGGCGGCGTCGCGGCATCCGCGGTTTGCTGGTTCACGGGGTCCGAAGGTCTGCTGGCTATGTCCATGGCATCCTCTTACGCGTTGGTACCGAGCGAAGTCGAGACACGTTCGTGCTACGCCTCTCGACTTCGTTCGGGGCGAGCGGATAAGGTACAATCATGCCCCGCATGTTCATCTTCGGCCTCGGCTATTCGGCAAAGCGCATTGCCGCGCGGCTGGATGACACGGGCTGGGAAGTGGTTTCCACCGGCCGCGATGGCACGCTGGCCTTCGACGATCATGGCACGGTGCGCATGGCGCTCGCCGATGCCAGCCATGTCCTGTCCTCGGTTCCGCCGGGGGGGGAGGGGGTCGATTCGGTGCTGGAAACCTACGGTGATGCGCTTGCAGGCAAGTGGCTGGGCTATCTGTCCTCGACCGGGGTCTATGGCGATACCGGAGGTGCCTGGGTGGACGAGAGCGCTCCTACTGGGACCGGGCGACGAAGCGCCCGGTCTGTCTGCGACCTGTTCTGGCTTTCGCTGGGCGCATTGACGTTTCGTCTGCCGGGTATCTACGGGCCGGGCCGCTCGATGCTTGACCGAATTCGCGAGGGGAAGGCACGGCGAATCGACATGCCTGATCAGGTGTTCAGCCGGGTTCATGTCGATGACATTGCCTCGGGCGTGATTGCCGCGATTGAAAGTGGTGCGCCACCGGGCGCCTACAACCTTGCCGACGACCTCCCGTGCAGCCAGAATCGGCTCGTCGAGGAGGCGTGCAGATTGTTGGGTGCGCCCTCGCCGTCGCTCCAGTCGCTGGACGAGGCAGGCCTGTCTCCGCAAGGTCGTGCTTTCTATGGCGAGAACCGCCGGGTCGCGAATGGCAAGGCCAAGCGGATCTTGGGCTGGCGGCCCGAATATCCCGACTACGTCGCCGGACTGCGCTCGCTACTTGCGGCCCCCTAGAGCGACCAGCAGTCCCCCCAGGCCAAGCAGCGATCCGGCGACGGCAAGGCCGCTCCATACGAAGCCTTCGAACACCGTGGAAAGCCCCATCGCCACGACCGGCACAACGACACCATTGTAGGCCGCGGGGCCAGCGCCCATGTCGCGGATCAGGCCCGCATAGAGCGGGAACGTGACCACAGATCCGATGAGCCCGAGGTAGACAATGCCGGCAAGGTATTGCGGCTGCGGGTCGATGGCCGGTGGGCCCGAGGTGACCAGCGCAAATGCCACGTTTGCCAGGCTGGCGATGATCATCGCCCAAGCCATGAACGGCACGATATCGACGCTCCTAATCCGCCCACTGGCCTGGATGACATTGGACAAGGATGCGCACATCAGCCCGCCGAAGGCCAGGGCAAGGCCAAGCGGCACCGAACCCACTGGCGGCGCAGAGCGTATTTCGTTGATCAGCAGAAGGACGATCCCGGCAATCGCGACCAGTGACCCGGCAATGAATCGCTCGCTGATCCGCGTGCCGAGGAACAGCCGCGAAAACAGGGCGTTGGGCACCATCAGCAAGGCATAGATCACCGCGACCAGGCCCGAGGTCAGGTGATGTTCGGAATAGTAGACGAATTGGAAATTGAAGCTGAACTGGAGCAGACCGGTCATCCCGGCCATGATAGCTATTTCGCGCGGCAGGCGCAGCGACTTGCGCAGGATCAGCGCAAGCGCGACCATGCCGAAAGAGGCGACAACGAAGCGCCACGTAACCGACCAGGCTGCGGGAACCTCGGCAATCTGGTCCTTGATGACGATCCAGGTCGAACCCCAGATCAGGGTGATCACGCAGAAGGTCAGCGCGGTTCGCACGCGCGGGGCGCTGGCCTCGCTCACAGCGCGGCGAGGCTGTTGCCAAGCGCGACGACGTCGCGCTCGCGGCTGTCCCACGCGGTGACGATGCGCGCCGCGTCTTCGCCCCAGTCGTGAAAGCCGAAGCCTTGCGCGCGCAGGCTCTCTTTCTCGCTGGCGGTGAGGTGCACGAACAGCTCGTTGGCCTCGACCGGGTGGAGCAGGCGGTCCGGCACGCGGGCCGCAAGATGAGCCGCGCTGGCATTGGCGCGGCGGGCGTTTTCCAGCCACAGGTCAGCTTCGAGCATCGCCAGGATCTGCGCGGCGAGGAAGCGGCCCTTCGATTGCAGGTGCCCGGCGCGCTTGCGCAGGTAGCGTATCCGGTCAGCCTTGCCGGGATCGAAAAACACGATCGCCTCTGCGTTCATCGCGCCGTTCTTCACGAAGCCGAAGCTCAGCGCGTCTGCCCCGTGGCAGGCTTCGCGCGGCGCGCAGCCAAGGAAAGCGACGGCATTGGCGAATCGCGCGCCATCGACATGCAGGCCCAGCCCGTGCTCCGTGCAGAAGGCTGAGAGAGCGGCAAGCTCCACAGGGCGATAGACGCAGCCATATTCGCTCGCCTGGGTGACCGAAACGGCATGCGGCTGGACCTGGTGCACATCGTTGCGGATCGGATCGATCAGCGCAGCGATCCCGGCAGGGTCGATCTTCGCATGATCGCCCTCGGCCAGCATCAGCTTCGCGCCGTGCAGGTAGAATCCCGGCGCGCCGCCTTCGTCGACCTCGATATGCGCCTCGCGGTGGCAGACCACGCCGCCTTCGGGACGGACCATGGCCGAAAGCGCAAGGCAATTGGCCGCCGTGCCGGTCGCCACCCAGAGCGCCGCGCAAGGCACGCCGAACAGCGCGCTCATGGCCGCGTCGAGCTGTGCCGAGAGCGCATCGCCGTCATAGCCCATGTCGGCAGCATCAGCTGCCTGCATGGCTGCCCAGACGCGCGGGTGAACGCTTGCGGCATTGTCGGAATGGAACTGCATCTTACATGCAGCGATGATGACGGCGCGACCTGCCGTCAAGCGAAGGATGTGCGATGACCGAAGTGACAATCACCCGCCATGAACACGGACACGCGGGTGAGTACCACGCCCATGTCGCGGAAAGCAGCCTGACCGGGCGGCTGACCTGGGTGGAACGCGACGGGGTTCGGGTGGCAGAGCACACCATTGTACCGGCGGCGATAGGCGGTCGCGGCGTCGCGTCGCGGTTGGTCGATGCGCTTGTCTCGGATGCCCGCGAGCACGGCTTCAAGGTGAAACCGGTATGCTCCTATGTTGTCGCCAAGTTCGACGAAAATCCGGAATGGGCGGACTTGCGAGCCTGATCCCCTAACCGAATCCCTTGGCCAGGAACGCCTCGCCCAGTCCCGCCAGCATGGCTGCGCCGCGCGGCATCACGGTCTCGTCGAGGGTCATGCGCGTCGAGTGAATGCCGCAGCAACTGGCCCAGTCGTCGCCTTCGGGCGCCATGCCGATGAAAAACATCGCGCCGGGCACTTTCTCCAGAACATAGGAGAAATCTTCCGCGCCCATGATCGGATCGGGCAGGAAATTGAAGTGTCCGGGGCCGAACAGCGCCTCGCAGGTCGCCGCGCCGAAATCGACCGCGCGCGCGTCGCAGACCGTGACCGGGAAGCCCTCCGAGATGGCCACGCGCGCTGATAGTCCGTGCGCGGCGGCAATCCCGGCGGCGAGCACCTCGATGCTCTCGGCCACCCGGCGGCGATGGTCTGCCGAAAGCGTGCGCATGGTTCCACGCAGAACGGCGCGGTCGGCAATGACATTGTGCGCCGTTCCTGCCTCCATGCAGGTGACCGAGACGATCACCGGATCGTGCGCGTTGAACTGGCGGGTTACCATGGTTTGCAGCGCAAGGATCATTTCGGCGGCAACCGGAACCGGGTCGAGCGTCTGGTGCGGCAGCGAGGCGTGGCCGCCATTGCCCTCGACCACGATCTCTATCGTGTCCGCAGCCGCGAGCAGAGGCCCGGCGCGCCCGGCGATCAGGCCATGGCGGGCATTGGGCATGACGTGCAAGGCGAACGCCGCATCGGGCAGCGGGTCGATCAGCCCGTCATCGAGCATGAAGCGCGCGCCGTGATAACCTTCCTCGCCCGGCTGGAACATGAACTGGACTTCGCCCTTGAGGCTGGCGGCGCGTTTCGCCAGCAGTTCCGCCGCGCCCGCCAGCATGGCGGTGTGCGCATCGTGGCCGCAGGCGTGCATCGCGCCGGGAACCTGCGAGGCATAGTCCAGCCCGGTCTCCTCCGGCATCGGCAGTGCGTCCATGTCGCCGCGCAGCAGCACGCGCCGCCCTTCGCCCGCACCGCCCTTGAGCACGGCGACCAGTCCCGTAGTCGATGGCCCCTCGCGCCATTCGAGCGGAAGATGCGCAAGCGCCATGCGCACCTTGTCGCGAGTCTTCGGGGTGTGCAGGCCAAGCTCGGGTTCAGCGTGAATGGCGCGGCGCAGCATGACGATCTCGTCGGTGATCGCCCGTGCATCTTCGATCAGGTTTTCGTGCAGCATGACTGGCACGATAGGACTATCTGGCGCGCTGCTCCAGCACCATTTCGGCGATGGCGTAGGTCCGCTCGTTATCGACATCGACCGCCTGTGCACCGTCGCTCTGGATCACTGCCGCGATCGACAGGCCAAAGCGCTTGCCGATCCGCCGAGCCGCGCTTTGCAGGCCGATCAGGCGGAAACGGAAAAGGAGGATGTTGAGCAGTCCGAAAGCCGTGAGCAACCGCCGCGGGTTCTTCTGGAATTGTCCGCCCTCGCGAAACGCTTCGGCGGCGCGCAGGGCATGGGCTCCGGCCAGGCCATAGAGGTTGCAATTGGCGTAGGCGTCGTCCCTGAATTCATAGAAATTACGCTGGGCATCGGGGTGAACCGAAAGCACCGCCGCTTTCGTCGCCAGGTTCATCGCCGCGTCATGGCTCGAAAGGGCATTCAGGGTCGCCAGGAACGCTTCGCGGCTCAACAGTACATTGTCCGCCGTCGTCACCACGAACGGAGCTTGCTGCCCCTCGACCCCCGCCAGCACGCTCTCGACGATGTTCTCCGACGAGGAAACGAGATCGACCTCCAGCCCGGCGTCGCGATAGGCCGTCATCACCGGCTCCAGCGCAGCCTGCCCGTCAGGCTCGACCATCACCCGCACCGTGCCCACTTCGGGGCACCGGGCAAGTACATCCATGACATGGACGATCAGGGGCTTTCCCGCGATCGGCGCGAGGCATTTGTGGCTGACGCCCGCCCGCTGGGCCAGCGGATTGACCACGCCCGCCCGCTGCGCGGCAAGTACGACGACCGTGCAACCTGCCATCACATCTGCCCGTGCCGGGTCAGGCTCTCGGCCACGATCGTCTCGATCAGCTCTTCCTGGGTCCAGCCCATCAGCACGGCCGAGCGGCCATAGACCTTCTGCGACCACAGGTTGCACTGGAGGTTCACCTCCAGCAGGTTGACCTCGCCGGTCGCCTCATTGAAGCGGAACTCGAACCGGCCGAAATCGAACGGCCGGAAGATCTCGGCCAGCGTCAGGGTATGGGCGCGGATCGTTTCCCATGCCGTTTCGGCCTCGAAAGGCACCAGCGTGTACTTTTCCTCGCGCGCAACCAGATCGCGCTTTTCGGCGTGGGTTCGAAGGTGCGCCGGATCGGCTTGCTTGAACAGCATCGGCGGCATGACGAACGGTGCGCCGTGCATGGTGATCACCGGCACCTCGACATCGCTACCGTTCATGAATGGCTCGACTATCGCGTCATGACCCTCGGCGTGGATGCGCAGCACCGCCGCCTTCACTCCGTCCCAGTCGGTCGCATCGCCGATGCCCCAGCTGGCCGAGCTGTTGTTTGGTTTGATGACATAGCGGTCCGCCTTAGGGCAGCGCTCCAGTTCGACCGGCGCCCCGGCACGATAGACCGCCCAGTCGCAAGTCGGCACGCCGCGCGTGCGCGCTTCCAGCTTGGTCAGGTGCTTGTCGTCGGCGAGGCCACGGAGGATCGGGTTGGCACCAAGATAGGGCACGCCGAGCCGCTCGCACAGCAGCGGGCAGAGCATCTCGGAATTGAAGAAGCCGCCACGGTTGAGCATCGGCCAGACGAAATCGACGCCGGGATCGGTGAACAGGACTTCGTACCCCGTCGCGACCTGCAACTTGTCGAACAGGCCTTCGAGGATGGTCTTCATCTCGTGGTGATAAGGTGAATGGTTGCCGTCGGTCTCGTGCAGCCCGCCGCCGCTCAGCGCGTGCTTGGCGATGAACAGCAGCTTGAGGTCTTTGCGCACCTTGTCGGTCAGTTTGAGCGGAGCGGTCATATCTGTTCCTGCCTTGCCGGTCGCATGTGTCGCGCCCGGCCACTTGCCGCGACCTCATAACGGCTCTAGGGAACTTCGCAATTTCCATCTTACCCAACGTGCAGGCAGAAGTGACAGAAATTGTCGAGTTAACCCTGCACGAATGGATGACGCGCGGCGGCGATGCGCGCATCGTTCTCGATCCGGTAACTGGCCTCAACCGCTATTCCAGCGCACCGTTTCCGCGAGACATTGTGGCCTTCGCTTCATCGACTGCCAACGATCTCAGTCACGATGCCGATGCCTGGCTGCGGGCGCAATTTCCCGAAGGGGCGGCTCACCTGCGCGACGGCGGGGCCTATGCACGTTGCCTCGACGGACTTCGCGACACGATCCGCTCCGTCTATGGATTGGGCGAGGGGACAGACGTGTTCTTCGCGCCTTCGGGCACCGACCTCGAATATGTCGGCCTGCTGGCGGCGGCCGGGCGCAAGCCGGGAGGGATCGCCAACCTGCTGCTCGGAGCCGACGAGGTCGGCTCGGGCTGTCCGCACAGCGCGGCGGGCAAGTTTTTCGCCAAGGAGACTGCGCTCGACATCGCCGTATCGCCGGGCGATCCGGTGCCGGGCCTGCCGAGCGTGACCATGGCCGATACGCCGGTGCGCAGCGTGGACGGCGAGGCCAATGCCAGCGCGCAGCTGGCGGGCGACTTTGCCGTCGCCATCGAGAAGGCGCTTGCGGAAGACAGGTTTTCGCTGGTCCACATCGTTCATGGCTCAAAAACCGGGCTGGTCCTGCCGGGCCTCGCCGATGTGGACAAGCTGCGCGCCCGGTTCGGCGATAATTTCGGTTTCGTGGTCGATGCCTGCCAGGCGCGGATCACGAGCGAGGCGATTGCCGACTACCTGAAACGCGGGATCGTCGTCTTCATCACTGGCTCGAAATTCATGGGTGGGCCGCCGTTCAGCGGCTTTGCCCTGCTGCCGCCGGGGCTTGCCTCGTCGGCTGCCCCGATCGCTCACGGCATGACCCGGATCTTCCGCAGGGCGGAAGTGCCCGCAGCCTGGCCAGGGCGCGAAGTCTGCGAGGACACGGGCAATCCCGGCCTTGCTTTACGGCTCCATGCCTCCCTGTTCGAACTCACCCGGTTCCAGGCGCTGCCATTCGATCGGGTCGCGCAGGTGGTCACGGCCTTCACCCGGGCGACTGATGCGCTTGCCGACGGGCTTGGGGTGCGCAAGGTTGCCAGCGCCCCGGCCAACCAACCGGGCGAACCCGCCGAACATCCCATCGAGATGCTGACTCTTGTCACGCTGGACCTGTGCCATGGTGCCGACGGGGCGCTTCGGCGCGACCTCACTTTCGAACGGGCGGTGGAGATCCATGCGGCACTGATCGCGCAAGGAATCCGGCTCGGCCAGCCGGTACGCTGCGTCAGGCTGGCGGACGGAGGCTGGGGCGCGACGCTCAGGATCGGGCTGTCCATGCCGCAGGTGAGCATGCTCGCTGCGCTTGACGATGACTCGCGCGGAAACTGGCTCGCCCGGCGCATGGAGCAGGTTCGCGATGCGCTTGCTGCGCAGCTTTCGAGCTGACCAAGACCGGCCTTTCCCCTTGTCGCACCGCCGCCAAGCGTGCACAGCGCGCGAACCACGGCACAGCACTGTTTTGAAAGCCCCGATCCGGTGAACGCGCTCATCCTGAAATTCCGGAATGCGCCGCAAGCGGTTGTCTCTGTGGTGCGCAATTTCGGCTGGATGCTTTCCGCAAGAGTGCTCGCGGCGGTTTTCTCGCTGATTTATCTGGCGATTATCACCCGGTCGCTGGGGGTCACGGGCTTTGGAAAGTTCGCGCTGATTACCGGCGCGGCCCAGTTTCTCGCCAATCTGCTGGCATTCCAGACCTGGCAGATCATTGTGCAGTACGGGGTCGCCCATATCGAGAACGGCGACGAGACGCGGCTGGCCCGGCTTTATCGAGCGGCAATCGCGCTCGATGTGGTGAGCGCGCTGGTCGGGATCGGGGCGGCTGCGTTGATCCTGCGCTTCTTCGCCGAAGCGCTGGGGATGACGCCGACGCTCGCGCGGGCGACGCTGATTTTTAACATCATCATGTTGATTTCCTTGCGTTCTACCCCGATCGGCATCCTGCGGCTTCGCGACAAGTTCGATATTGCCGCCGCCGCCGATGCGGCAACGCCGACGCTTCGCCTTGTCGGTGCGATCGCGGCCGCCCTTATCCATCCCAAACTTCAGGGCTTCCTGATCGCCTGGGCCTTTGCCGAACTGTTGACGGCAGCGGCGCACTGGTATGCCGTCCACCGTGTTGGAGAATTCCGCACGATCCTGCGCAACGGCAAGGGTCTGCGCGCGGTCTTTGCCGACAACCCCGACATCCTGCGATATTCGCTGACTTCCAATTTCAGCCAGACGCTGTTCATTTCGGTGAAGCAGATCCCGCTGTTCATGGTTGGCGGCCTGACCGGCACGGCAGCGGCGGGCGCTTTTCGCCTTGCCGCGCAGTTGAGTCGTTCACTGACGACAGTCTCGCAGATGATCGCCAAGGCGGCGTTTCCCGAAATTGTTCGCGCGGTGCGCAGCCAGGGTGCGCGCAGCCTAGGAACGATGATCGCGCAGTCGATGCGGCTGGCGACGGCAGTCGGTGCAGTGGTATTCATCCTTGCCATCTTCCTGGGCCGGGTCTTGCTCGAAACCATCGGCGGGGCGGATTTCGGAGGTGCCTACACCGGCCTTCTGTGGCTCACCGCGGCGGCCTGCATCGACCTTGCCATCGTTGCTTTCGAACCGACGATCATGGCTGCACAGCGCGCGCATCTGCTGTTTCTGGCGCGACTGGCTGCGACTGCGATCCTGGTCGGGACTGCCCTCTTGCTTGAGCCGACCATGGGCGCGGATGGCGTCGCCGCCGCCGTTTTCGCCAATTCGGTGGCGCAAGCGCTTCTGCTCGGGGCCATCATCGCGCGAATGACCCGTCGCCGTGATAGCAACGCAGCTCCGCCGGCCTGAAAGGTCCCTCGCGGCGACATTCTGGCGAAAATGCTGGATTCGTTCAGGGAAGGGGGTCTAGGTGCGCGCAATGGATAGCCCCGCATCCGTCCTTGGCCGCGTATCGCTGACTGCCGCTCCGCTGGCCCAGCAGGGCGAGCCTGCGCGCAAGCCGGGCGCTCGTCATTTTTCCGGTTCCCCTCTGGTCGGTCTGATCCGCAATCCCAGGAGTCACCGCAACAAGGGCCACGGCGAGGCGCTTGGCGACCGCAGCGATGTCCTGCTAGCCGAGCCGCGCACGAAGGCTGAACTGGAAGCCGCACTTGCCCGCTTTGCCGAGGCGGGGATCGGCATTCTGGCGATCAGTGGCGGCGACGGCACAGTGCGAGACGTGCTGACGCGCGGTGCTCCGCTGTTCGGTGACAACTGGCCGAAGGTCGCCGTGCTACCGCAGGGAAAGACCAATGCCCTCGCGCTCGATCTGGGCGTGAGCCGAAGCTGGAGCCTCGATGAAGCCATTGCGGCATTCATGAACGGCAGCACTGTCGCGCGTCGTCCCATCGTGGTTGCCGGTGGCCACGGCAACCAGCGCGACCGCTGGGGTTTCATCTTTGGCGCAGGCGTTTTCAACGCGGCCATCGATGCTGGCCAGGTGGCGCATCGGTTTGGCGCATTCCAGAGCTTTGCCATCGGCGTGACCGCCCTGTTCGGCATGGCGCAGGCCCTGTTCGGGTTCGGGCGCTCGCCGTGGCGCAACCTCTATCGCATGATCTTCACCCAGGCCGATGACGGAGCGCCGTTGCCGCACAGCGGGCTTGGCCCTGCCGACAGTCGCTTCATGGCCGGGTTTACCACCCTGCGTCGTTTTCCGCTCGGCATGAAGCTGCTTGCCGGTGTGCCGGAAGACGGTTCCATCGGCTATTTCATGATCGATGCGCCGCGTCGCCGCGTGCTTGCGCGGGTTCCGCGTGCCGCCATGGGCTGGCATGGCCCGGCGCTGGCCCGGCTCGGCCTGCATCGCGGCAGCGGCGAAGCGTTCGATGTCGTGCTCGAGGACGGCTTCATTCTCGACGGGGAGCGCTTTCCGAGTGGCGCCTTTCGCATTTCCGCCGGGCCGGAACTGCATTTCATCGTGCCGTGACCACGCAGCTGCGCGAACGGATCGCGCGGGACATTGCGCGCGAGGTCCATCCTTCGGTGCGGGCTTTCGGTGAGCTTCTGGCGCAGGAGAGAGGGGCGATTGCCGCTCTGTTCTATGGATCGAACCTGCGGACAGGCGAACTTGAGGGCGTTCTCGATTTCTATCTGCTTACGCCCGGCAAGCCTGAGCGCGGCCTGTGGCCTCGGGTGAGTTATCACGAATGGTCGCACGACGGTTCGCAGCTGCGTGCGAAAGTGGCGACAATGTCCCTGGCCAGGTTTGCGCAGGCAGCGGCGGGTGAATTGCTCGACACGACGATCTGGGCGCGCTTCGTCCAGCCAAGCGCGCTGGTGTGGCGCTCAGACGAGAGCGCCGCCGATGCAATTGTCGAGGCGATCGGCTCGGCCTGCGTCTGCGCCGCGCAACTGGCAGTCGCACTTGGACCCAAGACCGGTCCGCAAGAGCAATATTGGAGCGCGCTGTTCCGCGAGACTTACAAGGCCGAATTCCGGGTGGAGAAGCCGGGCCGCGAGAAGTCGATCATCGACCTCAATTCCGGGCATTTCCGTAGGCTCTTGTCCGACGCTCTTCCGGCAGCCGCAATTCCTTTCGCGTTCGAGGATCACAGCGATGCCATCACGCCGTTGATGCCGCAGGCCGAGCAGGCCCGCGTGCTGCGCTGGTGGCGCGTGCGGCGGCGGGTTGGAAAGCCGCTCAACCTGTTGCGCCTCGTCCGTGCGGCATCGACCTTCGAAGGTGCGGCGCGTTACGCCGCCTGGAAGATCGAGCGGCACACCGGGGTTGCCGTTGCATTGACGCCCTGGCGCGAACGTCACCCCGTGCTGGCGGCGCCGGGTGTGCTGTGGTCGGTCTGGCGGGCGCAGCGAAGGTGAAACCGGGCTACATGTATTTCATATGGACGATGATCGACCTGACCCCGTCGCCAACGGCAAAGGCGGTCTTCTTGTAGCTTGGCTTGCCAAGGTTGAGGATATTGATGCTCGGGTTGTTCGACATCGCGCCGCCGTCCTTGGTCAGGTCGGTATCGCCGTCGCCGTTGGTATCGTGGCGCACTGCGATGCCATAGGAACCGGCGGCGGGGACGGGCATGCAGAAGCGCATCGTTCCGGCCCGCGCCGGGGCCTCGATACGGTTGAGCCAGCGACCTTTTTCCATCCAGTCCGACGGCGTCGCGCGGTAGCTTTGCACGCGCACCCTGCCGCTCGACGACTTGATGCCATTGACGGTGACCATGACCGCTGGCCCGGAACCGGCCTCGCACTTGCTCATGTCGTTCCCGATGGCCTGGCGAAACTGTGCGGCGGCGGGTGCGGCCACGGCAAGGACAAGCGCGGTGAGCGCAAGTGTGGCGCTGGGCATTTTCCGGGCAAGGCGGGCAAGCCGCGAAGTCTGGAAATGTTGCATCATTGCTCTGTCCAATCCGAACCGGTTCTGCCCAGGCATTGGGCTGCCTTGCAGGGAGCGGGGCATTTAGGGGCACTGCGCTGAACCCCCAGTGAATTTGGCGCAAGTGGCCATCAGCGGCAGTTCGCCGCAGCACGGCGCTCACGCTGTCGCAATTTTGCCGCCCAGCATGTGGAAAAGGCGAGACTGCGCCTTGTCCCGCGAGTCGTGGCTTCGTAGGCGCTTAGGCAAGGAGTATTCGATCCTGCCATGGCATCCCCACTCATCTCGCCGTCCATCCTGTCGGCCGATTTCGCGAAATTGGGCGAGGAAGTGCGTTCTATCGACGGAGCCGGGGCGGACTGGATCCACGTCGACGTCATGGACGGTCATTTCGTGCCCAACATCACCATCGGCCCGGCAGTGATCAAGGCGCTGCGCCCGCATACCTCCAAACCGTTCGACGTCCATCTGATGATCGCGCCGGTCGATCCCTATCTCGAAGAATTCGCGCAAGCGGGCGCCGACATCATCACCATCCACCCGGAGGCCGGGCCGCATGCCCACCGAACGGTGCAGGCAATCAAGGCGCTGGGCAAGCAGGCAGGCATATCGCTCAATCCGGCAACCCCCGCCAAGATGCTCGACTACCTGATCGAAGAGATCGATCTGGTGCTGGTGATGAGCGTCAACCCCGGCTTTGGCGGGCAGAGCTTCATTACCAGCCAGCTGCGCAAGATCGAGGCGGTGCGCAAGATGATCGACAAGACCGGGCGCGACATCCGGCTCGAGGTCGATGGCGGGGTCAATGCCGAGACGGCGCGGCTCTGCGTCGAGGCAGGCGCGGACGTGCTGGTTGCCGGATCGGCCACGTTCAAGGGTGGCCCAGGCCAGTATGCGGCCAATATCGCCGCGCTCAAGGCGGCGGGTTAGCACGATGGCGGAGGGCACCTTTCCAGATCTGGCGGCCCGCGAAGTGCATGATGCCGATGTGTCGGCCGTGCCCATGGCTTCGACTGCGGTTGCCGAGGACGACCTGATCGTGGCCAACGACGATCAGGCACGAGCCGAAGTGATCGAGCCGGGTCGGGCGCTGGCGATTGCCGATTTCCCGGTGATGTCATCCAATCCCGGCGAGTGGCTCATTCGCGTTGCCTATCTCATGGGCGTTCCGGGCTCCATGCTGTCGATGCCAATAGGCAAGAAGGTCGGTCCGCGACTGCTGGCGACCGTCACCACGCCGCTGGCGGGTGACCGCGCTGCCGGAATAGCGCTGCGAGCCGGTCATTTCCTCGTCCACGGGGCCAAGACTCCGATCGCCCAGGCCGACTTCAGCGGATCGGCGCGGATGACCCCGCCTTTGGAGCGCGCGGTCCATTCATTCGACTGGCTTGCCGATATCGACGCCAGCGCCCCGCGCGAGGAAGCCGCCCCGGTTGCCGAACGGATTATGGCTGCCTGGCTCAAGGCCAATCCGAAGCCGCCTTCGCGACCCGGCAAGGGCGCGGCGTGGACCGTCGGCAATACCGGCGCGCGGTTGATGAACTGGCTGGTTCACGCGCCGCTCATCCTTTCGGGGGTGGACCGCGAGCTGCGTTCGCGCACGCTCCATGCCATTGCCGACACTGCGCGCTGGCTCGACCGCAATGTCACGCGGGCGGACGACCGGCTTGCCGAAGCGATCGGGTGGAGCGCCATTGTTGCCGCCGGCCTGCTGCTGCCCGGCGGGCGCCCGCGCCGCCTTTATGGCGAGGCAGGCCTGATGCATGCGCTGGGCGAGGCCCTGGGGGATGACGGCGGCGTGCTCTCGCGCAGCCCGCTGGCACAGATGGACGCGATTGCTGCGCTGGTGAATCTGCGCGCCTGCTACGAAGCGCTGCGTGCCGATCCGCCCGAAGCTATCGAGCAGCTTCTTGCGCTGCTGGTGCCGCCGCTGCTCTCTTTGCAGCATGGCGACGGATCGCTGGGCAGCTGGCAGGGTGCATGGGCAGTGCCCTCCGGGACGGTTGCGGCGCTTGTCGAGGCAAGCCGGGTTCGCGCCAGGCCACTGCGCGATGTGCGCCAGTGGGGCTACCAGCGGGTTGTCGCGAACAAGTCCGTGCTGTTGCTCGATGCCGCGCCGCCGCCAATGCCGCGTCATGCGCGCCATGGCTGTGCGTCGACCCTTGCGCTCGAGTTTTCGGCGGGTGGCCAGCGCATCTTCGTAAATTGTGGCGGCTCGGCCTGCGCGGGCGGGATCGTTCCGGTCCGGCTCGAGCAGGGTCTGCGCGCCACGGCAGCGCATTCGACCCTGACGATCGACGATGCAAACTCCACCGCAGTCCTGATCAACGGCGGTATCGGCAATGGCGTCACCGAAGTCGAAGTGGAGCGCCGCGACCTCGAACTCGACGGGCAAGGCGCGGCAACCCGGCTCGAGGCCAGCCACAACGGTTATGCCGCGCGCTATGGGCTGGTCCATCGACGCATCCTGATCGTGCGCGCCGATGGCGGTGAACTGCGCGGCGAGGACCTGTTGGTACCCACCGGCCGCAAGGGCAAGCGCGGCAAGGTCGGCTATGCGATCCGTTTCCACCTCGGGCCGGACATCGAAGCGCGCCTTTCGGATGATCGGCAGGGCGTCGGGCTCGCACTTGGTGATGGAAGTTACTGGCAGTTCCGCGCGGGCGAAGGCGAGATTGCTCTCGAGGAAAGCCTGTGGGTCGATGGCAGCGCCCGACCGGTGCCGGTGCAGCAGCTGGTTATCCAGGGCCTGGTCTCGCGCGGTGGCGGCACCTTCTCGTGGCTGCTGAAGAGGATGGGGTAAAGCGCCGCACTGGCGACTTGCCGAGCCGGACTGGCGCGATTAACTGGCCGCGATTGTCCATCCGGAGCCTCCTTCCATGACCGATTCCATCCCCGTGCGGCGTGCGCTGCTTTCCGTTTCGGACAAGGCCGGATTGGCCGATCTGGGCAAGGCCCTTGCCGCGCGCGGGGTCGAACTGGTCTCGACCGGAGGCACCGCCAAGGCGCTGCGCGAGGCGGGGCTGGAGGTTCGCGACGTTTCGGACCTGACCGGCTTTCCCGAAATGATGGACGGTCGCGTGAAGACCCTACACCCGATGGTGCACGGCGGCCTGCTGGCCGTGCGAGACGAGCCAGAGCACGCAAAGGCAATGGAAGAGCACGGCATCGGCGCGATCGATCTTGTCGTCGTCAATCTCTATCCGTTCGAGCAGACCGTTGCCTCCGGCGCGGACCGCGACACGATCATCGAGAACATCGACATCGGTGGGCCCTCGATGGTGCGCTCTGCGGCGAAGAACCACCGTTATGTAACGATCGTCACCGATCCGGCGGACTATGGCGCGCTTTCTACTGAACTGGACGCCAATGGCGGCGCGACCGGCCTGGCCTTTCGCAAGGAGATGGCGGCCAAGGCTTATGCCGCGACGGCAGCCTATGACGCCGCCATCGCCAGCTGGTTTGCCCATGCCGATCAGGGCCACAAGTTCCCGCCGCGCCGGATCGTTGCCGCCAAGCTGGCCGATACGCTGCGCTATGGCGAGAACCCTCATCAGGATGCGGCGCTCTACATTCCAGAGGGTCCGCAAGTTCTTGGACTGCCGCAAGCCGAGCAGGTGCAGGGCAAGGAGCTGTCCTACAACAATTACAACGATGCCAATGCCGCGCTTGAACTGGTGGCGGAATTTGCCGGGGGCGATCCCGCCATCGTCGTCGTCAAGCACGCCAATCCCTGCGGGGTTGCGCAGCGCCCGAGCCTGCTCGAAGCGTGGGAACAGGCGCTTGCCTGCGATTCCGTCTCCGCGTTCGGCGGCATCGTCGCGAGCAACGTGCCGCTCGACGGGCCGACTGCGGAGGCAATCTGCAAGATCTTCACCGAGGTCGTCGTTGCTCCCGGAGCCGACGAGGCGGCGCGAGCGGCCTTCGCCAAGAAGAAGAACCTGCGCCTGCTGCTCACGCAAGGACTGCCCGATGCGCGGCGGCCGGGCCAGACCATGGCGCTGATCGCTGGTGGGCTGCTGCTGCAGGATCGCGACAACGGTCACATTACCAAGGACATGCTCAAGGTCGTGACTAAGCGTGCGCCCAGCGATCAGGAAGTGCGCGACCTGCTGTTTGCCTGGACCGTGGCGAAGCACGTCAAGTCGAACGCCATCGTCTATGCGAAGGACGGGGCAACGGCGGGGATCGGCGCAGGCCAGATGAACCGCCGCGACAGTTCGCGCATCGCGGCGGCCAAGGCGATGGAAGCCGCAGAGACGATGGGCTGGGAGCAGCCGCGCACCGTGGGCAGCGCGGTCGCCTCCGACGCGTTCTTCCCCTTTGCCGACGGCCTGCTGGCCGCTGCCGAGGCCGGGGCGACGGCGGTGATCCAGCCGGGCGGCTCGATTCGGGACGACGAGGTGATTGCCGCTGCGGACGAGGCTGGTCTGGCCATGGTTTTCACCGGAATGCGCCACTTCAGGCACTGATCGGCGTGCCGGGTTAACCATTCGTCGCACAGGTTCGTCGGCTCACCGCGAAGCTCTGCCGCGCTGCAAAAAGTTCACTAAGCGGCAAGGCTTCGCCGGGCAGTACCGGCTGCGCATAATCAACGAACGAAAGCCTTGAGTGCAATGGGCCTTATGAAACCCGACTTCTACCGCTTCTTCC
>JAURNJ010000166.1 GCA_030830245.1 Novosphingobium sp.
CGCCTTCGCCGAAGGCCCTGCTGGGGTACGAATTGAAATGGAAGCCTCCAGTAGCACCCGATCGATGCCCTTAGGAGATTATCGGCTGTCGCAAGCGCAGCGTTGCCGCAGAATCCAGAATCGATCCGTTTTCCGCCGGGCTCCAAGAGCGATGGCATCATGCAGCTGGTCGTCGTCCCCGCTCATGCACCGATCATCCAGCACGTGATTCCCGAGATCATCGAACGCGTGAACCGGTTTTTCGGCTATAATGCAGTGGCCAAGGTGAAACTCCGGCAAGGCGAGGTTAAGCCGCCACCTGCTTCACAGGCCAAGACCGCGCCGCCTTCGCTCCGTCCGGTTCCCCTCGAACTGAGCGAATCGCTGCGCGACATCGGGGATCCCGAACTGCGCGAGGTGCTCGAATCGCTGGCGCGCAGCATGAACAAGAATAATGAGGACCAGTAATGAAGCAGATTGTCCGGATCGCAGCGATCACCGCGGTGGCGGTCGCTACGATGGCTCCATCCAAACCGGCGCCCAACTGGCTTGCAACGGTCAACGTTACCGCTGCCGGCAGCCATGTGCTGGGCAACCCTGCCGCAAAGGTGAAGCTGGCCGAATATGTCAGCTATACCTGCTCGCATTGCGGCCATTTCCACCAGAAAGCCGATTCGGCCCTCAAGCTTGCCTATGTCCAGCCCGGCAAACTCTCGCTGGAAATACGCCACATCGTCCGCGATCCTGTCGATCTCACCGTCGCGATGCTTACCAATTGCGGTAAGCCGGGCGGCTTCTTCATCCGGCACAATGATTTCATGGCCGGCCAGGACAAATGGCTGGCGAAATACGGGTCGATGAACCAGGCCCAGCAGGCCAGATGGTACGCAGGCCCTACCGCTTCGCGTCTGCAAGCAGTGGCCCGCGATTTCGGCTTTTACGAGATCATGGCAAAGCGAGGATACACAACGTCAAAAGTCAACACCTGCCTCGCCGACAAGACCAAGGTGGACAAGCTGACCGGCCAGACCGCCCAGGCCGGCGAACAGGGCGTCAACGCCACGCCCAGCTTTGCGGTCAACGGCGTTGTGCTCGCCGGAACGCATGACTGGGACAGCCTCCAGACACAATTGGCGGCGAGATTCTGACGCACCGCCCGCTGGCGCATGACCGGGCGAATCTGTGGAGATTTCTCGGGAATTGAAGCGATTTGCCTTCTAACCACACGGCCGTTGCCCTAGCGTCCCGGGTCATTCGTACGAGGATTCTGCACATGGTTCGCCTTTCGATTCGCCGGATTTTGTTCGGTGCCTTCATCCTGCCGCTGGCACTTGCCGTCGCCGCCTGCGGCGGCAAGACTGACGAGATGGGCGGACTTTCGGGAGAAGTGATCGAGAAGGTAGCACCTCCCGAAGGTAAGGCCTGGGCCGACGTAATCGAAAAGACCGAGGAAGGCGGCTTTCGCATGGGCAACCCCGATGCGCCGATAAAGCTCATCGAATTCGCCTCGCTGACCTGCCCGCACTGCGCGCATTTCGCCGAGGAGAGTTCCGTCGAGCTGCGCGACACCTTCGTCGCCAGCGGACGGGTGAGCTGGGAATTCCGCAATTTCATCCTCAACCCGATCGACCTGACGATGGCGATGATGGTCCGTTGTGGCACGCCGGAGAGCTTCTTCGCGCTGACCGAACAGTCATTCCAGCATCAGGAGGAGATCGTCACCAACTGGGATTCCTCGACCGACGATGAGCGCGCCGCAGTTGTGGGCCTGACACCCGACAAGCGCTACATTTACATCGCCAAGCTTGCCAAACTCGCTGAGTTCTATGGCGCGCGAGGGATTGCCGTCGATCAGGCAACAACCTGCCTCTCGAATGCGGCGGCCGCCGAGACCTTGGTCGACGCAACCACCGAGCAGGGCGAGAAATACGACATCGCCGGTACGCCCGCCTTCGTGATCAACGGGGCGACGCAGAGCATCAACACCTGGCCGGAAATCAAGGCCAAGCTCGAAACCATGGGCGCGCGCTGAGGCACCGGGCGGATGGGTCAGGCGGGCAGCGCGATGCGGATCAAGCGACTCAAGCTCAGCGGCTTCAAGAGCTTTGTCGAGCCTGCCGAACTCAGGATCGAGCCAGGTCTGACCGGCGTCGTCGGCCCCAACGGCTGCGGCAAATCCAACCTGCTGGAAGCGATCCGCTGGGTCATGGGCGAAAGCTCGCCCAAGTCGATGCGCGGCGGCGGCATGGAGGACGTGATCTTCGCCGGTACGGCCGAGCGCCCTCCCCGCGCCTTTGCCGAAGTCGTCATGCTCGCAGAAGACGAATCGCGTAACGATCTGGAAGTCGTCCGCCGGATCGAGCGTGGTGCCGGCAGCGCCTATCGCATCAATGGCCGCGACGTTCGGGCGAAGGACGTGGCACTTATCTTCGCCGATGCCGCGACCGGCGCGCACTCACCGGCCCTTGTCAGCCAGGGAAGGATCGCCTCGGTGATCGCGGCCAAGCCGGCCGAGCGCCGGCTGATGCTGGAAGAGGCTGCAGGCATCGCCGGCCTGCACGTCCGCCGCAAGGACGCCGAGCAGAAGCTTCGTGCTACCGAAACCAACCTCGCCCGGCTCGAGGATATCATGGCCGGACTCGACCGGCAGATCGCGACACTCAAGCGCCAGGCCCGTGCGGCCGAGCGTTACAAGGAGATGTCCGAGAAGATTCGCATCGCCGAAGGCAGGCTCGTCTTTGCGCGCTGGCGCGATGCGGCGCGGGCCGCCGATGCGGCCAGGGCCGAAGCCGAAGCCGCGGAATCCCGGGTCAGCGAGGCCCAGACTGCCGCAAAGGCCGCCCAGCAGGCGCAGGCCGCGATGGCGGCAGCGCTCGCAGAAGCGCGCGACGAGCTGGCCGACCGCCGCGACGACGCCACCGCGCATGGCCATCGCATGGCCGCACTCTCCAGCCAGCTCGAAGCAGCCGAAGAACGCCTTGCCGACCTCGACCGTCAGCAAGCGCTGCTCGAACGCGACCGCGACGATGCCGACCGGCTGACCTCCGACGCCGCGGCAGCGCTGGACCGCCTGCGCCGCGA
>JAURNJ010000167.1 GCA_030830245.1 Novosphingobium sp.
GCGCGGTAGGCGACGTCGTGATTGACATGCTCGGCCATCTGAGGCGCTGCGGCTTCGATGCCTTCGCTCCCGAGCATGGCCTTAACGAGGCAGACGCCAGGGCCGCCTTCGAGCGTTGGGACAATGTCTATCAGGCGACCGGGGATGGCCGCGTGCCCATCTGGGCAAGGAGACACGCTGATGAGCAACACAGCTGATCGCGTGCGCGCCGTGGATCGCATCGATACCTCGCCGCACTTCCGCGAGGCCGATGCCGTCCGTCTGAACCGCATGTTCCAGGGTTCGGACACCAGCGAAATGCTCGAAGTGCTGCTGCGCGAAAAGCTGGCGGGAGAAGTCGCCGTTGTCTCCAGCTTCGGCGCGGAAAGCGCTGTGCTGCTTCACCTCATTTCCCGCATCGACCCGACGGTCCCGGTGCTGTTTCTCGAAACCGGCAAGCATTTTGCCGAAACGCTCGCCTACCGCGACCTGCTCGCCGGGCGGCTTGGCCTCACCGACCTGCGCAACCTGACCCCCGATCCCGCCATGCTTGCCGCCAAGGACGAAAGCGGCCTGAGGTGGTCCTATGATCCCGACGGTTGCTGCGAAATCCGCAAGGTGATCCCGCTCGCCAATGCGCTTGCGGGCTTCGACGCCTCGATCACCGGTAGGAAGGCATTCCAGTCGACCACGCGCGCCAAGCTGCCGCGCTTCGAGATCGACAACAGCGACGCGATGGGCAGGCTCAAGATCAACCCGCTGATCGACTGGACGCCGCAAGACATTGCCGCCTGGATGGCCGAGCACGACCTTCCCGCGCACCCGCTGGTGGAGCAGGGTTATCCCTCGATCGGCTGCTCGCCCTGTACCCACAAGGTTGCCGAAGGCGAGGATGCACGCTCTGGCCGCTGGAAGGGCTGGGACAAGACCGAATGCGGCATCCACGTTCCGGGCCAGGACGACGGCGACCTGCCTCCGGGCTACGATCCGGTTTTCTGATCCCAAAGACAGCGCGCGAATTGCTTGCATTTCGCCGGTTGATCGGCACACCTTCATCTGAGGGCGCGTAGCCAAGCGTCGGCCCAGACAGGAGAGCTGCCGATGTATGCGCTTGATCTGACCGATTCCTATGCGCCTGCACAAACCGACGATGAACTGGCCGAAATAACCGTGGGCGGAGCGCTGCGCGAGGCGGCAGCACGGGCCGGAAACCAGCTGGCGCTGCAGGAAGCCGATGCGCAGGGCATGCTGGGCCGCGAGTGGACCTATGCCGAACTGCTCGCCGATTCAGAGCGCCTCGCCCATGCACTGCTTACCCGCTACCAGCCGGGAGAGCGGGTAGCGGTCTGGGCACCCAATGTGCCTGAATGGGTGCTTCTCGAATTCGGCCTCGCCCTCGCGGGCCTGACGCTGGTCACGGTGAATCCCGGCTATCAGGCGCGCGAACTGAAATACGTGCTTAAACAGTCGTGCTCGGCCGGCCTGTTCCTGATTGGCGAATACCGCGGCAATCCAATGGCGAGGATCGCAAAAGAGGTTGTAAACCAGATTCCCGCCATCCGCGAAACAGTCGACATGGAGGATCACGCCGCGCTGTTCCGGCAAGCCGGTCCGCTCGGCCCGCTGCCGGACGTGAACCCCGGCGACGAGGTGCAGATCCAGTACACCTCGGGCACGACGGGCTTTCCGAAGGGAGTCGTCCTGCATCATCGCGGCATCGTCAACAATGCCCGCCAGGGTGCCGAACGGCTTGGCATCGAGCGCGGCGCGACAGTGATGGCGATCATGCCGCTGTTCCACACCGCCGGATGCGGCCTCGCCGTCCTCGGCGCCGTTCAGCTCGACAATCGGATGATCCTCGTCCGCCAGTTCGACCCGCAACAGGTCAATGCCCTGATCGAGAGCGAGAGGGTCTGCGGAATGATGGGCGTGCCGACCATGCTCATCGCCATGCTCGAAGCTGACGCGGCGACACCGCGCGATTTCAGCAGCGTCACAATCGTGTCCTCGGGCGGGGCGATGGTGCCGCCCGAACTGATCCGGCGCGTGACTGACCGGCTCGGCTGCAGTTTTTCGATCGTCTACGGCCAGACCGAGACTTCACCGCTGCTCACCCAGACCCGTCCCGGCGACCCCTTCGACGATATCTGCCACACGGTCGGCCAGGCCATGCCGCATACCGAGATGTCGATCCGCGATCCCGCCAGCAACGAAGTATTGCCCGTCGATACCGTCGGGGAGATTTGCGCGCGTGGGTGCAGCCTGATGCTCGGCTACAACGACGATCCGGAAGCGACGGCCAAGACCATCGATGCGCAGGGCTGGCTGCACACCGGCGATCTCGGCACCATGGATTCGCGGGGGTTCGTCAGGATCACCGGACGGGTGAAGGAGATGATCATTCGCGGCGGCGAAAACCTGTTTCCCGCAGAGATCGAGAACGTCCTGCTCGAACACGGCGATGTCGCCGAGGTGGCGGTGGTCGGCGTACCGGACGCCAAATTCGGCGAGGCGGCGGCCGCGTTCGTGCGCCCGGCGGCAGGCGTAAAGCTCGATCCGCCTGCCCTGATCGCGCATTGCCGGGCGAACATCGCGGCGCAAAAGACCCCGACGCACTGGATCGCCATCGACGAATGACCATTGACCGGATCGGGCAAGATCCAGAAGTTCGCCCTGCGCGACCGTTGGGTGGCCGGGGAATTCGGCTAAGAGAAGCGTGTGGGAGAGAGTGAAATGAAGCGACTGACGAGAGGTCTGTCCGCTGCCCTGACAGCGGCTTTGCTGGCTGCGCCTGCGGCAGCGCAGGAACCTGAACTGCCCACCTGGGCGGATCAGATGGAAGCGCTCAAGCCCGTCGGCAAGTACCTGCTCGAGCTGGCCGAGCGCGACGACACCGACGCGCGCCGACAGGAAATGAACCAGTACGTGCTCGGCTCGGTCGCCAATGGTTACCTGAATTATGTGCGGGCCGATCCGGCCAACCCGACCTTCACGCCGTTGTGGAACTATGCCTTCAACTATGGCGGGCCCAACCCTGACTATGCCTACATGTTCACGCTAATCGATCCGAAGGGCACCTATCGCATAACCGGCTATCGCGGCACTTCGCGCTTCGTCGAGATCACCCAGCAGAACGGGGATTTCACAAGTAGGGCGGTGTATGACGCAACCGCCAAAAACACCCCCGCGCCGACCAACGATCTCGATCAGCTGACGCTCGACAAGAACCGCTACTTCAGCGTGATCCTGAGCGCCGAGCGCCCGGCAGGCTACACCGGCGACTGGTGGCCGCTGATGCCGACCACCAAATCCCTGCTGATGCGCAAGGCCATGGCGGACTGGAAGCGCGAGATCGACCCAAGGATCGCCATCGACCGGCTCGACGATGCGCCGCCGCTGACCACCGCGCAGATGGCTGAGCGTTTTTCAAACCTCAAGAACTGGGTCGCCACTCGGATCGAGAGCGAAATCAGCCTCGTGCGCTATTACTTCGAGCATCACGGCATGAACACGATCAAGAAATCCCAGCTCATGGCGGCGGCTGCTCCGTTCAAGGGGCAGGTCTATCTCGATGGCGGCTTCCAGATAAGGGACGACGAGGCGCTGGTGCTCGAAACCGTGGTGCCCAAACAGTGCCGCTACTGGCAGATCCTGCTGGCGGACGACCGTTTTGCCGTGATCGACTGGGTCAATCGCCAGTCGAGCCTCAACGATGCGCAGGCGCGCCTCGACACGGACGGCAAGTTTCGCGCGGTAATCGCGGCGAAGGACCCCGGCGTGCCCAACTGGCTCGATACGGCAGGCGAGAAACGGGGCCTCATCCAGATGCGCTGGAACAGGTGCAGCGAAGCGCCCGATCCGGTGGTGACGAAGATCGCGCTCAAGGATGTGCGCAAGCATGTGCCCAAGGATACGCCGGTGATCACGCCCGAACAGCGCAAGGTGGAGCTTGGCGAGCGGCGCGAGGCGGCGCAATTGCGCCAGTTGTGGTGAGGCGGGCATGATTACCGGAGAAAAAATCCTCATAACCGGCCCCGCAGGACGGATCGCCTCGGCCCTGTGCGAAGCGCTCGCCCCGCACAACGAGATGTGGGGCATCGCCCGGTTTTCCGATCCGGAAAGCCGCAAGCGTATCGATGCGCTTGGCGTGACCACTCGTCAGATCGATTACTCGACCGGCGAGTTCGGCGACTTGCCCAAGGACTTTACCTACATCTTGCACCTCGCGGCGGACTTCAGCGCGACAGACTACGAACGCGCGCTGACGGTCAACGCCGAGGGCACTGGTTTCCTGCTCGAACATTGCCGGGCCGCCAAGGCCGCGCTCGTCATGTCGACGGTCACGACCTACAAGCCGCATCCCGATCCGTGGCATCCCTTCGCGGAAACCGATCCTCTGGGCGATGCCGCGATCCCCGGTCAGGCACCCTATTCGATCAGCAAGATCGCCGAGGAGGCGGTGACCCGGTATTGCGCCCGCTCGTTCAACCTGCCGGTCACCATCGCGCGGATGGGCGCGGCCTACGGCAAGCAGGGCGGCCTTCCGGCTTTCCATCTTCAGGCCGTGGCCGAGGGACTGCCAGTCAAGACCCGCTGGGATCCGATGACCTACAGCCCCATCCACGACGACGACATCGTTGATCAGCTCGAACCCTTGCTTGGCGTCGCCAGCGTCCCAGCAACCATCGTCAACTGGTGCGGCGACGAGGCCGTGAGCGTGCAGCAGTGGACGGCCTGGTTCGGAGAATTGCTCGGGGTCGAACCCAGCATCGAAGTCGAGGTAATTCCCGAAGCCTCGGTCGGCTCAGTGGGCGATCCGCGCAAGCGCATTTCGATCACCGGGCCGTGCAAGGTCCACTGGAAGGACGGCCTGCGGCGCATGGCGCAGCAGTTCTATCCGGACCGGGTGGTGGGATAAGTCTTAAACCCAACCCTGTTCGCGATACCAGCGAGCGGTCGCCTTCAGGCCTTCGCGCGTCTCGATGCGCGGCTGCCACAGGTCGTGCGGAGGGCGTGCTCCGTGGCTGACCACCCAGTCGGGATGGCTGAAATAGGCGGCCCGGTCCGGCGTCAGTTTGGCGCGCGAACGCCGCACAAACCGGTCTGCCCGTGCAGCGCGCATCATGGTGCTGGGAGAAAGGCCGATCACACGCGGCCTGCCACCCATGGCCCAGCCGATTGCCCGCGCCAGTTCATAATGACTCCAGCCGTTCAACCGCCCGTCGTCCGGCTCGAAACTGCGCGCGGTGACAAGCTCGCCACCGGGCAACACGGCCAGCAGGAGCCGGGCGAGATCCTCGACATGGATCAGCGAAGTCCGACCCTGTTTCGGCATCGGCACGAAACCCAGGCGCGAAACCTTGAACAGTTCGAGCATCTCGGTGTCGCGCGGACCATAGATCGCGGACGGGCGCACCAGGGTCCAGTCGAGCCCGCTCGCCATGACGAGCTTTTCCGCGCGCGCCTTCGAGGCGCCATAGTCCGAAAGGCCCGGTTCGCGCGCAGAAAGCGACGAAACATGGACGAACCGCCGATTTCCTGCGTTTCTGGCGGCCTCCAGTACGTTCAGCGTGCCCACCACATTGCCGTGCTCGAAACCATCGCGATCGCGCGCATTGACCACTCCGGCGATGTGGATCACGGCATCGGCATCGCACACCAGCAAGTCCAGCGCGGCAGTGTCCGCCAGGTCGCCCGCGATCCATTCGACGCCTTCGCGCGGCTTTTGCGGCCTGCGAGCCAGTGCGGAGACAGTAAATCCTTCGGCGAGGGCATGGTCAAGCAGCGCCTGCCCGACGAATCCGGTGCCCCCCGTAACTGCCAGTTTCACTTCAAGACCAGCTGGTTGCGGTGAACCACCGCCGAGCGCGGCGCATAGCCGAGCAATGCTTCATGCTCTCGCGAGTGGCGGCCCATCAGGCGGGCGCATTCCTCGGCGTCGTATTCGGACAGGCCGTGGGCCAGGACGGTCCCGGCCTGATCGAAGATACCCACCGGATCGCCCCGTTTGAAGGCCCCTGCAACGCCGGATATTCCCGCCGCGAGCAGGCTGCTGCCACCTTGCAGCGCCTTTGCCGCGCCTGCATCGATCACCAGCTCACCCTTCAGCTTCATCCGACCGCCCAGCCATGCCTTGCGCGCGGCGTCGCGGCGGCGCTTGCCGACTGGAGGCAGGAAAAGCGTTCCGATGTCATTGCCGATAGCTCGGGCGATCGGCCGATCGTGGGTGCCGTTGACGATGGCCAGCGCGATTCCGACCATGTCGGCGATCTCCGCGGCCTGAAGCTTGGAGGTCATGCCCCCCGAGCCAAGACCCGATCCCGAAGCACCGCTCGCCATCGCCTTGATTTCGCCGGTGACGCCGCGCACTTCGCGCACCAGCGTCGCGGCAGGATCGGCGGGATCGCGGTCGTAAAGGCCATCGACATCGGAGAGCAGCAAGACCGCGCTTGCCTGCACCGCCTGCGCCACTCTCGCCGCCAGCCGGTCATTGTCGCCGAAACGGATCTCGTGAGTCGCGACCGAATCGTTCTCGTTGATCACCGGCACCGCCCCGGCATCCAGCAAGCGGCCCAGCGTTGCAGTGGCATTGAGATAGCGCCGACGGTCTTCAAGGTCGTCGAGCGTCAGGAGCAATTGCGCGGCGGGAAGGCCATGCAGTTCCAGCAGTTCGGCCCACAAGCCCGACAGCGCGATCTGCCCCACCGAAGCCGCTGCCTGCGCATCGGCCAGGCTGCCGCGCCCGCCCTTCTCCAGCCCCAGCCGTGCTGCCCCCAGCGCAATCGCGCCCGATGAGACGATGATGACGTTCTGCCCGCGCGCACGGCACTGGGCGAGTTCGTCGACCAGTCCGGCAATCCACTCGCGGCGCAAGCCCTGTTTCCCGACAAGCAGCGATGAGCCGACCTTGACCACAAGGCAGGGGCACTGGGCTGGATCGGTCAGGTCGGCAAGGCGGGTGACGGGCATGGCGGCGATTGGTTAGGGGCAAGCAAGGATTTGTGCAAATCGGCAGGCATTCAGAGCGGCGACCACGAGCCTCCTTCGGCCTCGTCCGTTTCCTCGATCTCGCCCTGCGGACGTTCGGTCACGGTGCGGGCCGGCAGATGCGCGATCACGGCATCGAGCAGGGCCTCGATCCCTTCGCTGGTTGCCCCGGATATCGGAAACACATCGTCGGCTCCTGCCTCGCGCAGTTCGTCGGCGTAGGCTGCCGCAATTTCGGCATCGGCAAGATCGACCTTGTTGAGCGCGACAAGGCGCGGCTTGTCTTCAAGCCCCTCTCCATAAGCTTCCAGCTCTCCCTCGACGATCTGCATCGCCTCGACCGGGTCCTCGCCCTCGATGTCGATCAGGTGGATAAGCACCCGGCATCGCTCGATATGGCCAAGGAAGCGGTCGCCAATGCCCGCGCCTTCCGCCGCCCCTTCGATCAAGCCCGGAATGTCGGCCAGAACGAATTCGCGCCCCTTGTGGTGAACGACGCCAAGCTGCGGGGTCAGCGTGGTGAAGGGATAGGCGCCGACCTTGGCCTTTGTATTGGTCACGCGGTTGATGAAAGTGCTCTTGCCCGCGTTGGGCAGGCCGACCAGCCCGGCGTCGGCTAGAAGCTTCAGCCGCAGCCACACCCACAATTCCTGCGCCGGTTCGCCTGGCTGGTGCTGGCGCGGCGCACGGTTGGTGGAAGTCTTGTAGCTGGCATTGCCGCGCCCGCCCATGCCGCCTTCGAGCAGGGTGATGGTCTGCCCGGCCTCGACAAGGTCGGCGAGCACGGTCTCCCGGTCCTCATCGAGGATCTGCGTGCCGACCGGAACGTCGATGACAAGATCGGGAGCAGAGGCGCCAGTGCGGTCCTTGCCCATGCCATGCCCGCCACGCTTGGCCTTGAAATGCTGTGTGTAGCGGAAGTCTATCAGCGTATTGAGGCCGGCAATCGCGCGGAAGATGATGTCGCCGCCGCGCCCGCCGTTGCCGCCATCCGGCCCGCCGTATTCGATGTACTTCTCGCGCCGGAAGCTGACAGCACCCGGTCCGCCCGCGCCGGAGCGAATGTAGATCTTGGCCTGGTCGAGAAAGTGCATTCTTGTTTAGCCTCAAGCGCCGGCAGGGCTATCCGGCCCCTTGGCTATCCTCGCCCCTGCGGGGCTGCGGGCGGCCGGTCGGCCTTGCGGTCGGCTGGTTGCCGACCGGAACAGTTTACGACATCAACGTCCGAAATACCACCGGCGCGGGACTATAGCTGACTGGAAGCCCCGCAAGTTGCCATTCACAGGCCGTCATGGGATCTTTTACGGTACACTGGTGGAGCCGAGGGGGATCGAACCCCTGACCTCGTCATTGCGAACGACGCGCTCTCCCATCTGAGCTACGGCCCCGTTCCAGTTCGAACACGCGCCAAGCATCGGGCTTGCCGCGCGAGCGGCTCCCTTAGCGAGAAGGTCCACGCCTTGGAAGGGCTAAATTCAGCGTCCCTCCAAACGAAATGCCCGGCGCGAACGGGTCGCACCGGGCATCGCGGTTTGCTTTGTAATCCAGCGCTATTCGCGGCTGCCGAGGAAGCTCAGCAGGAACTGGAACATGTTGATGAAGTCCAGATAGAGGCTCAGCGCGCCAAGGATGACGGCCTTGCCCATGAAATCGGTTCCGGCCAGACGATAATAGTCCATCTTGATGCGCTGCGTATCGTAGGCCGTGAGGCCCGCGAAGATCAGCACTCCCAGGATCGAAACCGCCATTTGCAGCACGGTTGACTGGAGGAAGATGTTGATCACCATCGCCACGATGATACCGATCAGGCCCATCGTGAGGAACGAGCCCATTCCGGACAGGTCCTTCTTCGTCGTGTAACCCACCAAGCTGAGACCGGCGAAGGCCGCAGCCGTGGCAAAGAACGTCGTCGCGATCGACTGGCCGGTGTAGACGAGGAAAATCGTCGACATCGACAGGCCCATCAGCGTGGCAAAGCCCCAGTAAAGCAACTGCAGAGTGCCCTGGCTGAACCGGTTCGCGCCAAAGCTCATCGCAAAAACGATGGCCAGCGGTGACAGGATGATCAGCCACTTGAGCGGGCCGCCACCCATCATGATCTGCGCGGCAAAGCCAGAACGCGCAAACAGCAGCGCGACGATGCCGGTCAGCAGAACGCCCGAAGCCATGTAATTGTAGATCGAGAGCATGTACTTGCGCAGGCCAGCGTCATAGGTGGCCTGGCCTAACGACCTGCCATCCAGGCTCGGCGACGCTCCAAATCCCGGTCGCGGGGTCTGGGGGTCTTTCCAACTCGCCATGTCAAACTCCTTTGCGGCCCATGCGCCCAAATGCGCCGGGTCGTGTTCACATTATCGCGATTGGGAAGGAAACTTTCAAGTGAAACCGGATGCGGGCGTGTCGCAAAATGTAACGTGGTTACCCGGAGTTAACTGGCTGATTCGCGCGACATTTCAGCACTGCGATCCCGCGCCGCGCGCAGCGTCCGGGCGACCAGCCTGGCCAGCGCAGCATCGGCATCGAGCACGTCGAGACCAGCACGCGTGGTGCCGCCGGGGCTGGCCACGCGGTCAGCCAGTTCGCCCGGCCCGTGCGGGGATTGCGCGGCGAGCAGCGCTGCGCCTTCGGTCATGGCAAGAGCAAGCGTTTGCGCCTGCCCCGCCTCCAGCCCCAACTCCGTACCAGCTGCCGCCAGGGCATCGATGAAGCGATAGACAAAGGCCGGTCCCGACCCGGTCAGGGCGGTGACTGCATCGAACAGGCTTTCGTCGAACCACAAGGGTGTGCCGAGCGGCTCCATCATTGCAGCGATTGCACCGCGAGCGGTTTCGTTGAGCCCCTGCGCAGCGAGCGCAATGGGCGATTTGCCTATGGCGGCGGCAAGGTTGGGCATGATGCGTACATGGCCCGCAGCGCCGGGAAACAGCCGCGCGAGGGTCGCCAGCTCAACCCCGGCAAGAATCGATAGAACCTGCGTCGATGGCCCGGCCAGATGCGCCAGCCCTGGCGCCAGCTCGGCGATCATCTGCGGCTTGACCCCCAGCAGCAGCGTGTCGGGCGCGCTCGCCTGTGCTGCATCGGCCAGAAGGGTAACGCCCGCCGGGACCTGCTTGAGCACCGGATCGACCACCGTCACGCGGGCCGGATCGAGACCGCCTGCGAGCCAGCCCGCCAGCATCGCTCCGCCCATGTTGCCGCAGCCGACGATGACCATAGATTGCGACCAGACAGACGCCATTTCCTCAGGCCTCGCCCGCAGCATCGACCATGGCGGCAGCGAGCGCCTCGGCCGGAGTCTTGTCGCCCCACAGGATGAACTGGAACACGGGATAGAAGCGGTCGCACTCCTCCAGCGCGGCTTCCACGATGCACTGCGCCTGCCCGGGGCTGAGCAACCCATCGTCGCCGAGCATGAGGCCGTGGCGGAACAGCAGCACCGAGCCGTTCGACCAGACGTCGAAATGGCCAAGCCACAGCTGTTCGTTGATGAGGGCAAGAGCCTCGTAAAACTGCGCCTTCTTGTTGTCCGGCATGCGCAGGTCCGGCAGGCATAGCAATTGGAGCACATGATCCTCGCGGCGCCAGATCGCCTGAAACTGATAGGTAGTCCAGCTGCCTGCGATCTCGGCGGAAATCTCGTCCTCGCCAAGGTATTCGAACGGCCAGCCACGCGCCTCGAACAGCGCGGCCAGCATCTCTACCGGAGCGGCATCGTCGTTACGGCCAAGCTCGTCTTCGGCGGTTCGCATGTATTCCAAGCATTCCTCGTTCAACTCGTGACGCTGGATGCGCCGGACAGGCGAGCAAGCACAATCGAGCGTGGCGCAATGCCTGCGAATAACCTGACAAGCCTGTTTACATGGTGTGGAAAAGGGCTGGATAGGCAGCCCCACACCCTTCAGCGCGCCAGATCGTCTACCACTTCGCCGGTCGGGCTGGTCCAGATGTAGGGGCCATCAAGACCCGCCTTGTCCAGCGCCTCGATGAATTTCTGCGCTTCCTTCTGGGAAGCGAACGGCCCGGTCAGCAGGCGGTTGGTCTGGTTGAGCCTGGCCGAGTAGGGCTTCCTGCCTTTGAACAGCGCAGGCGCGACCTTTTCCTTGCGCTTCCATTCCTGCGCCAGAGCCGGGAGCCTCAGCCCGATGCCCAGCTGCACCCAGATGCGGCTGGGATGGGTAATGACCGGCTTCTTGGGTTCGGGTTCCGGCTTTGGCTTCGGCTTGGGCCGCGCTGGCACGATCTTGCGGATGTCGACTGCGCCAGCGGCGGGCGCAGCATCTGCCGTGGGCTTGCCGAGATCGGCGAACAAGGCCCCGAACGAAGGAGCAGGATCAGCCTGAATGGCAGAGTTGGCCGGGGCCGACGGAATTGGCTGTGCAGGTGCGGGCGCATCCGCTGCCGCGCCCGTCGCGGGCAGTCGGGCAAGATCGAAGCCTTGAAGCGAAGCCGAAGGGCGTGGTGAAGGCGCTGGTCGTGGCCGTGCCGCGCCAGCGC
>JAURNJ010000168.1 GCA_030830245.1 Novosphingobium sp.
ATCGTCGCCGACCTGCTGGAGACCTGGGGCATCACCGTGCATCGCGGCGTCGGCGGCACCGGCGTCGTCGGCGAACTGCGCGGCAACCACAACAGCAACAAGCGGATCGGCCTGCGCGCCGACATGGACGCGCTGCCGATCCTTGAGACGACGGGTCTGCCTTACGCTTCGACCGTGCCGGGCAAGATGCACGCCTGCGGCCATGACGGCCACACCACCATGCTGCTCGGCGCCGCGCGCTATCTCGCCGAGACGCGCAACTTCGCCGGCACCGCGGTGTTCGTGTTTCAGCCGGCCGAGGAAGGACTCGGCGGCGCGCGCGCGATGATCAAGGACAACCTGTTCACGCGCTTTCCCTGCGACGAGATCTACGGCCTGCACAATTCGCCGAACGGCAAGCCGGGCCGCATCGCGGTGTTTCCGGGTTTACTCGTCGCTGTCCATAGGCCCAGATGACCTTTTGTGGACGGGAATCGGCATGGTGAAGCGCAAACATCAACTCCTGACCGAGAGTGAGCGCGATCAAATCCTCGCCATCCCGACCGACCGCGACCATTTGGCCCGCCTCTACTCGTTCGAGCCATCTGACATCGACATTATCGGCGCGCGCCGCGAGCGGCGGAACCGATTAGGCGTGGCGCTGCAACTGGCGTTGCTGCGGCATCCCGGCACGACTCTTGCGCAGATCATCCGGGACAAGGGAGCGATACCCCACCATCTTGCGGCCTTTGTGGCGGAGCAGCTCGGCCTGTGCGTAACAGACCTCGCCGATTACGCGGCGCGCGACCAAACAATGACGGACCATGCCCGGGAACTGGCGGAGCACCTTAATCTACGTGGGCCGACCCGCACTGATATTCCGTTCATGATTGAGGCGGCGGCGAAAACGGCCTGGGCGACCGATAAGGGGATGACGATCGCGAACGGTGTCGTCACCGCCCTTCGCGAGGCCCGGATTCTACTGCCCTCCATTTCTACCATCGAACGCGTCAGCATCGCGGGACGAGCGCGTGCCCGCAAACAAGCGGCCTCCGCCCTGATCGCTGATCTCAGCGTTGAACAGGTCCACGCCCTCGAGCAACTCTTTGACGAGACTGGCGCTGGTGGTGTGAGCCAACTCACCTTGCTAAAGACGATCCCCGTTGCGGCCAAGCCCGATCACATCCGCCAGATTCTCGACCGTTTGAGACGCGTGCGGGTGATCGGCATTTGCCCGGACATCGCTGGGCGCATCCATGCGGACCGGTTCCACCAATATGTCAGGGAAGGCCGAGCATCGCCTGCCTATATGATAGAGCGCTATACGCCGTCCCGGCGCCGTGCCACTCTGGTCGCGTTCCTGCTCGACCTTGAAGAGCGACTTACGGACAGCGCCCTGGAAATGGCAGACAAGCTGATCGGCGGGATATTCACCCGCGCAAGGAACTCCCAGGCGCGCAGCTATGCTACCACGTCGAAGAATGTAGCACGGCTGATGCTGATCTTTCGCAGTACGATCGATGCTCTCACCGATGCGCTCGATACCGGCGAGGATCCGATGGAGGCCCTGGATGCATCGGTCGGGTGGACAACCCTCATGAGGGTCAGGCCAGAAGTGGCAACTATCGCAGAAACCGCCAGCCTCGATCCGCTGACGGTCGCGGCCGATCGCTATGCGACGTTGCGCAAGTTCGCGCCCGATTTGCTGGAAACACTCGAGTTCAGGGCCGGCAAGGGTAGTACGAAAACGACCGCCGCCATCGAAGTGCTCCGCGTGCTTAACAGGTCGGGCAAGCGCGATCTGCCTGCTGACGCTCCCATGCCCTTCCGCAAGGAACGGCGGAAGATCGTGGTTAGCGATGACGGCAAGGTCAACCGGCGACTCTGGGAGATCGCGACGATCGCGCACCTGCGCAACAAATTGCGCTCCGGAGATGTCTGGGTTGAACGATCGGCGGGATATCGTCGGTTCGACAGCTATCTGCTCAGCGAGCCAAAGGCGAAACCGGTCGTGTCCGCGCTCGGCCTGCCCTTGTCGGCGGACGAATGGCTGGCACAGCGGGGCCACGAACTGGATCGGCGCTTGAAGAAGTTTGCCCAGCATCTGAAGCGCGACGCCCTGGACGATGTACGGTTCCGGGACGACCGCCTCCAGATATCGCCGGTTCGCACGATCACGACGCCTGACGCCGAGGAACTAGCCCACCGGCTCGATGCGATGATGCCGCGCATCCGCATCACGGAATTGCTTCATGAGGTGGCGCAGGAAACAGGATTCCTCGCGGCGTTCACCAATCTGCGCACCGGTGAGCGCTGTCCTAACGAAAACGCGCTGCTCGCGACCATCCTTGCCGATGCCACCAATCTCGGCCTCTCGCGCATGGCCGCCGCGAGCCAAGGCGTCACACGCGATCAACTCCTGTGGACCCATGACGCCTATATCCGCGATGACAGCTATCGCGCAGCGCTGGCCGTCCTCATCAACGCCCAGCACCGCATGCCATTCTCGCGGGTCTGGGGCGACGGCACCACCTCAAGCTCCGATGGACAGTTCTTCCGGGGAGCCAAGCGCGGTGCGTCGGGCGGCGACATCAACGCGCGCTACGGCGTCGACCACGGCTTCAGCTTCTACACGCATGTCTCCGATCAGCGCGCCCCCTACCATGTCAACGTGATCTCGGCCGCGACGCATGAGGCCCCCTATGTGCTCGATGGCCTGACCAATCACGGCACCGATCTCAAAATCGCCGAGCATTATACTGACACCGGCGGGGCCACCGATCATGTCTTCGCCCTTTGCGCCATGCTGGGATTTCGCTTCTGCCCGCGCCTGCGCGATTTTCCCGACAGGCGCCTCGCGCCGATTGCCCCGGCAGCAACCTATCCCTTCATCACGCCGCTGTTGGGCAAACGCATCCGTACCGACATTATTCGTGAGCAATGGGATGACGTGCTGCGGCTCGTAGGCTCGATCAAGGCCGGCCACGTTGCACCCTCGGTCATGTTGCGAAAGCTCGCGGCCTATGAGCGACAGAACCAGCTCGACGTGGCGCTACAGGAAATAGGCAAGGTCGAACGG
>JAURNJ010000169.1 GCA_030830245.1 Novosphingobium sp.
CGACGGCCTCAAGCCGGTTCATCGCCGCATCCTCTTCGCTAGCCAGGAAGGCGGCTTTGTTGCCGGACGGCCTTACCGCAAGAGCGCCAAGATCGTCGGCGACGTCATGGGCAACTATCACCCGCATGGCGACGCGCCGATCTACGAGGCGCTGGCGCGGATGACGCAGCCGTGGTCGATGCGGCTGCCGTTGGTCGATGGTCAGGGCAATTTCGGCTCGATGGATCCCGATCCGCCTGCCTCGATGCGCTATACCGAAGCGAGGCTGGCTCGCGTTGCCAACACCCTGCTCGACGATCTCGACAAGGATACGGTCGATTTTGCCGAGAACTACGACGGTTCGCGTCAGGAGCCGACCGTACTCCCCGCCCGTTTCCCCAACCTGCTGGTTAATGGCGCGGGCGGTATTGCGGTGGGCATGGCGACGAACATCCCGCCACACAATCTTGGCGAAGTGATCGACGGCTGTCTTGCTTATATCGACAACCCTTCGATCTCTTCCGAAGAGCTGTTCGCGATCATTCCCGGCCCCGATTTTCCCACCGCGCCGCTCATTCTTGGACAAGCCGGAGCAAAGTCCGCCTACATGACCGGGCGCGGCTCGATCATCCAGCGCTGCCGCCACGAAATCGAGGAAGGCCGGGGAGACCGCCGTTCCATCGTGCTCACATCGATCCCGTTTCAGGTCGGCAAGGCAGGTCTGGTCGAGAAGATCGCCGAAGCGGCCAAGGACAAGCGGATCGAGGGTGTCGCAGACATTCGCGACGAATCGAGCCGGCTCGGCGTGCGCATGGTTATCGATCTCAAGCGCGATGCCTCGCCAGAGGTCACGCTCAACCAGATCTGGCGCCATACGCCCGCGCAATCGAGCTTTGCTGCGAACATGCTGGCGATCCGCGGCGGTCGGCCCGAAGTGCTGGGCCTGCGAGACATCATCGTCTCGTTCGTCCAGTTCCGCGAACAGGTCATCACTCGGCGCACCAAGTTCGAGTTGAACAAGGCGCGCAACCGCGCGCACATCTTGCTCGGGCTGGTCGTGGCGGTTTCGAACCTCGACGAGGTCGTGGCGATGATCCGTGGGTCTTCGAACCCAGCGGAGGCCCGCGGCAAGCTGCTCGCCAAGGAATGGCCCATCGGCGATATAGCGCCCTACATCCGCCTCGTCGAAGCGATCGAACCCAATGCCGAGCAGGAAGGCGGCAGTTACCGTCTTTCCGAAGAGCAGGTGAAGGCGATCCTCGATCTGCGCCTGCACCGCCTGACTGCGCTGGGCCGCGACGAAATCGGCGACGAACTCAAGGAACTGGCCAGCCGGATCGAGGAGTATCTCTCGATCCTCGGCGATCGGGCAAAGCTTTACGAGGTCATCCGGCAGGAACTGCGCGAAGTGCGCGATGCCTACGCCACTCCTCGCGTCGCCGAAATCACTGGTGCCGTCGACGGGATCGAGGATGAAGACCTGATCGCGCGCGAGGAGATGGTCGTTACCGTCACCATGGACGGCTATATCAAGCGCACTCCGCTCTCGACTTTCCGCGCCCAGAACCGGGGCGGCAAGGGCCGCGCGGGCATGGCGACCAAAGAAGAAGACGCAGTGTCCGAAATGTTCGTCACCTCGACGCACACGCCGGTGCTGTTCTTCTCCACGGCAGGCAAGGTCTATCGCCTCAAGGTGTGGAAACTGCCCGAAGGCGGGCCGACGACGCGCGGGCGCCCCATCATCAACCTGCTACCCTCGCTCGATGACGGCGAGACCATCGCCACGGTTCTGCCACTGCCCGAGGATGAAACGACGTGGGGCGCGCTTCATGTCGTTTTCGCCACGGCCAAGGGCAACGTCCGGCGCAATTCCATGGACGCGTTTGCGAACATTCCGTCGAACGGCAAGTTCGCGATGCGCTTCGAGGAAGACTCGGGCGACCGGCTGATCGGTGTGGCTCTGCTCGACGCTAACGACGATGTCCTGCTTGCCTCTCGCGGCGGCAAGGCGATCCGCTTTGCCGGTGACGACGTGCGCGAGTTCCAGAGCCGCACCTCCACCGGCGTTCGCGGCATGCTGCTGAAGGGCGACGACGAAGTGATCTCGCTCTCAATCCTCCACCGCGTCGGTACGACCAGCGAGGAGCGAGAGGAATATGTCCGCTTTGCGCCTTGGAAGGCGGAGAGGGAAGTAGAGCCGAACCTTTCTCCCGAACGCTTCACCGAGATGGCGCAGCGCGAGCAGTTCATCCTCACGGTCTGCGCCAACGGTTACGGGAAGCTGAGTTCTGCCTACGAATACCGGCGCACCGGTCGCGGCGGCCAAGGCATCACCAATATCGACAATATCTCGCGCAATGGTGCGGTCGTGGCGAGCTTTGCCGCAACCAAGGACGATCAGCTGATGCTCGTCACCAACCAGGCCAAACTGATCCGCATCGGCCTCGATTCGCTGCGCATCCTGGGACGCGGAACGGCAGGGGTGCGGCTGTTCGACGTGGCGGAAGGCGAAGCCGTTGTCAGCGCCGTCCGGCTCGACGAGGAAGCCGAACCTGAAAATCCGGCTGAGGAGGCAATCGCTCAGGAACTGGCGTCGCGCGATGACGCGGAAGGTGGCGACCCGGAAAGTGGCGACAGCGGCGATCAGGAATGACCGGCAACCAGCCGTCGCCTACAAGGTGCTGACCAAGGAGCAATTCGCGGACTGGCAAACTGAGGGGAGCTTTCGCGGCTCACCGGTCGATCTGGCGGACGGATACATCCACCTTTCGACCGCTGATCAGTTGCAGGCGACACTGGACAAGCACTTTGACGGACAGACCGGCCTGGTCGTTGCGGAAGTGGACCTCACCGCGCTGGGCGATACGCTGCGTTGGGAACCGTCGCGGGGTGGCGCGCTGTTCCCGCACGTCTATGGGGACTTGCCGCTGGCGGCCTTGCTCGGCACGCGAGAGAGCGGTCTGCGCATTACCTGAACTGCGCAGCCCACTCCATATCCCTGTTGTCGCATCGCTTTGGGCGGAAAACCGGATTCCACTTTTCCGCGCGATGCTTTAATCGCCGCGCATGACCCATCAGGTTCACATCATCGGTGGCGGGCTGGCCGGGTGCGAGGCTGCCTGGCAACTGGCGCGGCGCGGCATCGGAGTGCGCCTGTCCGAAATGCGCGGAACCGGAGAGCGCAGTCCGGCGCACCAGGGCGACGGGCTTGCCGAGCTGGTCTGCTCCAACTCGTTCCGCTCCGACGACGACACGAAGAATGCGGTCGGCCTGCTTCACCATGAGATGCGAGCCTGTGAATCTCTCGTCATGGCCGCAGCGCAGGTGGCGCAGGTGCCCGCCGGGTCGGCGCTTGCAGTGGATCGCGATGTATTCTCGTCGGAGGTCGAGCGCAGGCTCGCCAGCCTGCCCACGCTGGAGATCGTGCGCGAACGGATCGACGCCCTGCCCGACGCAGGGCTGACCATCGTGGCTACCGGCCCATTGACCGCCGAGGCGCTTGCAAGCAGCATTGGCAGGGCGACTGGCGCTGAAAGCCTTGCCTTCTTCGATGCCATCGCCCCCATCGTTTATCGCGACACGATCGACATGGACGTTTGCTGGATGGCTTCGCGCTGGGACAAGCCCTCGAAGATGGGGGGCGAAACGAAGGACTATATCAACTGCCCGATGAACAAGGAGCAATACCTCGCCTTCCATGCCGGATTGCTTGCAGGCGAAAAGAGCGAGTTCAAGGAATGGGAACGCGACACGCCCTATTTCGATGGCTGCATGCCGATAGAGGTGATGGCGGAGCGCGGGATCGATACGCTGCGCTTCGGTCCGATGAAGCCGGTCGGCCTCGATAATCCGCGCGACGCGACACCCGAATTCCCCAAGGGCCGCTGGCCTTATGCCGTCGTGCAGCTGCGCCAGGACAACAAGCTGGGCACGCTCTATAACCTCGTGGGCTTCCAGACCAAGCTGAAGTATGGCGAGCAGGCCCGCGTCTTCCGCGGCATTCCCGGCCTCGAAAATGCCGAGTTCGCGCGGTTGGGCGGC
>JAURNJ010000170.1 GCA_030830245.1 Novosphingobium sp.
GCCTTGAAGCCGACCAGCATGTCGGCGATCATCTCGGTCCCGCTATCCGATTGCACCCGCGTGGCGACCACCCAGGGCAGGAACTCGCCATAACGGCCGACATCGGCGACCAGATCGTACATCTGCTCGGCGCTATAGGGCAGCTCGCGGGTTTCCTGAATGTCGGGCATCAGCGGGCAGCCTTCGCCAGCTTGGCTTCGCGCGCGGCGCGCATCTGGGCGAAATCCTCGCCTGCGTGATAACTCGACCGGGTCAGCGGCGAACTGGCGACCTGGAGAAAGCCCTTCGCGCGGGCGATTGCGCCATAGGCCTCGAATGCCTTTTGGGTGACATATTCGATCACCTCTGCGTGCTTTGCCGTCGGCCGCAGGTATTGGCCCATGGTCAGGAAATCGATGTCGGCACAACGCATGTCGTCCATCACCTGATGGACTTCGAGGCGCTGCTCGCCAAGGCCGAGCATGATGCCGGACTTGGTGAAGATCGCCGGGTTATGGCGCTTCACTTCCTCCAGCAGCCGGAGCGACGCATAGTAGCGCGCGCCAGGCCGGATCGTGGGATAAAGCCGCGGCACGGTCTCAAGGTTGTGGTTGTAGACATCCGGCCCCGCCGCGACGATCGCCTCCACCGCAGCACGCATCCTGCCCCTGAAGTCCGGGGTAAGGATTTCGATGGTCGTAGAGGGAGTCGTGCGGCGCAGCTCGCCGATCACCTTGACGAACTGCCCTGCCCCGCAATCGGGCAGGTCGTCGCGCTCGACTGAAGTGATTACGATGTGTTCAAGCCCCAGTTCGGCAGCCGCTTCGGCGACGTGCGCGGGCTCCAGCGGATCCACCTTTCCCGGCATCCCGGTCTTGACGTTGCAGAAGGCGCAAGCCCGGGTGCAGGTGTCGCCAAGGATCATGACCGTGGCGTGCTTGTTCTTCCAGCATTCCCCAATGTTCGGGCAAGCTGCTTCCTCACACACGGTATTGAGGTTGAGCCGCCGCATCAGTTCGCGCGTCTCGCCAAAGGCTGGCGAAGTAGGCGCGCGCACCCTGATCCAGTCGGGCTTGCGCTGTGGTACCTGCCCCGGTGAGTTCGAAAGGTCGTTCATACGGCCCAGATAGGCGCGTTGGCGGTTCATGCCAATGGGCTCATCGGCTTGCTTGCACAGCGACAAAACCGCCACTACTGCACCGCAACATGGAATCGGCGGCTCTCTCCACATTCACGTCCCCGGTCATCCTGTTTTTCGTATTGGGGATGCTCGCGGCGGCAGTGAGATCGGAACTCTCGATCCCCGAACCTTTCGCCAAGGCGATGTCGATATACCTGATGATCGCCATAGGCCTCAAAGGCGGGGTGGCTGTCGCGAAATCGGGCCTTGGGATCGAGATGATTTCGGCAATGGTGGCCGGAGCAGTGCTGAGCTTCGCCATTCCCTTTTACGTTTCGGCGTTGCTTCGGCGCATCGGGCGGCTCGATCCGCTCAACGCCGGAGCGGTGGCTGCGCATTACGGCTCTGTCAGCGTAGTAACCTATGTAACGGCCATCGAAATCTTGGGAGCGCAGGCGCTTCCGGTCGCCGGGTATATGGTGGCCGTGCTGGCGGTGATGGAAACCCCGGCGATCCTCTCGGGATTGTTGCTGGCCCGAAAAGGCATGGCCTCCGATGCCGGAAGCGATGCTGGCGGGCATGCGCGGGACGACCTGCTGCGAGAGGTGTTCCTGAACGCCTCGGTCGTGCTGCTGATCGGCAGCTTCATCATTGGCGCCATTGCCGGACCGGACGGCTTTGCCGATGTGCAACCGCTTTTCGATACCGGCTTCAAGGGCGTCCTGTGCCTGTTCCTGCTCGATATGGGCCTGCTGGCGGCGAGACGGCTGCGCGAATCGCGCTCGATCACCTGGCGACTGGCGCTGCTTGCGGTTGGCTTTCCCCTGCTCAACGGCACGCTGGGCGTTCTGGTCGGCGCCGGCATCGGTCTCGAGACCGGCTCGGTCGCCGCCCTCGGCGTTCTGTGCGCAAGCGCCAGCTATATAGCGGTGCCCGCTGCCATGCGCATGGCCCTGCCGCAAGCCGATGCAGGCATTTATCTCGCCATGTCGCTGAGCATCACTTTTCCCTTCAACATCCTGTTCGGCATCAGCCTCATCACCTGGCTGGCGCGCGCGCTGGCGGGAAGCTAGGGGGACATCATGGTCGAAACCGTTCTGCGTAAGAGGATCGAGATACTCGCCGATTCGCCGCTGGTGCGAAGGGTTACTGCGGCCATCGATGCTGTCGGCATCACGGGCTGGACCATCCTTCCGGTCAGCGCGGGCAAAGGCCGCGAGGGCCTGTGGCATGAAGAGCATGTCACTGGCACCGACAAGGCCCTGGTGCTTACCGTTGCCTCGCTGGACAAGGCGGCGGCCCTCGCCGATGCGCTCGCCCCCATCCTCACCACCCACGGACTGTTGCTGACCATGTGGGACGTCGAAGTAATTCGAGGGAATCGTTTCTGATGCCGGAGTTCGCCCACCTGCTGGAAGGCTATCGCCGCTTTCGCGCTGGCGCATACAGTCAGCAAAGGGAGCGTTACGAGCGTCTGGCGGGGGAAGGCCAGTCGCCCAAGCTGATGGTGATTGCCTGTTCGGATAGCCGGGTCGATCCCTCGCAGGTGTTCGATGTCGACCCCGGCGAGATTTTCGTGGTCAGGAACGTCGCGGCGCTGGTCCCTCCGTTCGAGACCAGCCCGGGCCATCACGGGGTTTCCGCGGCTTTGGAATTTGCCGTGCAATTCCTCAAGGTGCGTCAGATCGTGGTCATGGGCCACGGCATGTGCGGTGGCTGCAAGGC
>JAURNJ010000171.1 GCA_030830245.1 Novosphingobium sp.
ACTGGCTGCGACAGTCGGTTGAGGTATCGACCAGAATCCGGCTGCCCTGATCGTTTTCCAGAAGGATTGATACCCTTGAGCGGCGATTCCTGGGCTCATCCGGGTCACATTGCCCCCAATCAGCTCCATTATCTCCACCTAGTCTCGGCACACCGGTCGAGGTTCCGCAGCCAAGGATGATCGCTTTCACAGGGATGCCTTGGCGAATAAAGCAAGGAAATTACGGGTGGTGACGTCAGCCAGCATTGCTTCCTCGACGCCGCGCAGGCTTGCCACGAAACGCGCCGTATCGGCGGTGAATCCGGGTTCGCAGACCGCGCCCCGGTGCGGAACCGGAGCCAGGAAGGGAGCATCGGTTTCGACGAGCAGACGGTCCTCAGGTAGTTCCTGCGCGATGGCCTGTAAGTCCTTTGCATTCTTGAATGTCACAATTCCCGAAAGGGAGATTGAAAGACCCAGATCGAGCATCTGCCGGGCAAAATCGGCCGATGCCGTGAAGCAGTGAATAAGGGCGGGAAAGGCCCCCTTCTCCATCTCCTCGGCAACTATCCTGGCCGTGTCCTCTTCCGCATCGCGCGTGTGGATGATCGCAGGCAGCCCGGTTTCGCGCGCAACGGCGATATGCGTGCGGAACAGGCCCGCCTGCGTCGTGCGATCGGAATGATCGTAGTAGTAGTCCAGCCCGGTCTCGCCAATGCCGATGACTTTCGGGTGCGCAGCTGCATCGAGAAGCGCCTGGGCACCCAGATCGGCATGCTTGTCCGCCTCGTGCGGATGAATGCCGACCGAAGCCCACACGTCGGGTTCGCGCGCGGCAGTGGCGATCACCGCATCCCATTCCGACCGTCGCGTGGAAATGTTGAGAAACCCGCCAATTCCGGCCTCCCGTGCGCGGGAAAGCACGCCCTGCTGGTCTTCGACAAGCCCCTTGTATTGCAGGTGGCAGTGGGAATCGATCAGCATCAGGACTCTTCGTCGGCAGGCATTTCGAGCCGCGGGAACACGCCTTGGGGTTGCGAAATGCGGAATCCCGATGCGACGAGATCAAGGAACCAGTCGCCGTTTTCCAGCGCGGCAAAATCGCGCGCGTCGGCGCCAATGCCCATCTGGTCAAGCAGCCGCTCGATCGAGGTCGGAACTACTGGTCGCACTGCGATGGCTAGGTCGCGCACGCACCGGAACAGGGTCATCAGGACTGCCGCCATGCGCTCGGGATCTGTCTTCTTGAGTGCCCAGGGCGCCTGTTCGTCGACAAACTGGTTGCAGGCGAACACCCCGAGCATCCAGTTATCGAGCCCGGCGGTGAAATTCAGCTGGTCAAAGCTGGTCCACATGCTACCAATGTTCGAACGAACCGATTTTTCCAGATCATCGTCGGCAGGATTTGCAGGACAAGAAGACGAAAGAACCCCATCCAGATTCTTGTAAATCATCGATAAAACGCGCTGCGCCAGGTTGCCGAAGCTGTTCGCCAGTTCAGCGTTGCAACGTGTCACGATGGCATCGGCAGAATAGGAGCCATCCTGCCCGAAAGCGATCTCGCGCATGAGGAAATAGCGTAACTGATCGACGCCGAAACGCTCGGCCAGCTCGAGTGGATCGACCACGTTGCCGAGCGATTTCGACATCTTCTCGCCGCGATGGAGCAGGAAACCGTGGCTGAACACTTTCTTCGGCACCGGCAAGCCTGCCGATTTGAGGAAGGCGGGCCAATAGACCGTGTGAAACCGGGTGATGTCCTTGCCGATCAGGTGGACATCGACCGGCCAGAACCGGGCAAAGTCCCCTTCCCGCTCGGGAAAGCCGATGCCGGTCAGGTACGTGGTCAGCGCATCGACCCACACATACATGACATGGCCGGGGCTGCCGGGAACCGGAACGCCCCAGTCGAAACTCGTGCGCGAAACCGAAAGGTCGCGCAGATCGTTGCCCTTGAGGAACGAGAGCACCTCGTTGCGGCGGCTTTCCGGCTCGATAAAGCCCGGCGTTTCATTGAGTTCGATCAGGAAGTCGCGGTATTTTGACAAGCGGAAGAACCAGCTTTCCTCTACGGTCCATTCGACCGGAGTGCCCTGCGGCGAGAGCTTGACGTCCCCTTCCCCCTCGGTGATTTCGTCGTCGCCGTAATAGGCCTCGTCACGAACCGAGTACCAGCCCTCGTAGCGATCGAGGTAGAGGTCGCCTGCCGCCTCCATCGCCTGCCACAATGCCACGCTGGCCTCGAAATGGCGCTTGTCGGTAGTCCGGCAGAATGCGTCATGCGAAATATTCAGTTTGGCGCACATTTCACGGAAATGGTTCGACATTTCCGTTGCGAATTCCATCGTATCGCGGCCTGCCGCACGCGCAGTCTGCGCCATTTTCAGGCCATGCTCGTCGGTGCCAGTGACAAGCCGCACGTCGCTGCCGTTCATGCGTTGGAAGCGGGCGATCACATCGGCTGCAATCGCCTCATAGGCGTGGCCGATATGCGGCTTTCCATTGGGATAGCTGATGGCGGTGGTGATGTAGTAGGGATCGGCCATGTCGGCGCGCGGTCTTTCCGAAAACGAGGGGTTCAGGTGGCTTCTCTAGGCATCGCGGCACTGGCCAGCAACCCGCCAATTTCCATCACGAGAAGGCCGGGATCGTAATTGTAGGTCGGCGCCCGTGCAGCCAGGGCAGTCAGCGCGCCGTGTGCCTTTATCACGCGCAATTGCCGCTCGCGCGGCGTATCGACCAGCCCAGAGGTGAGCGCAGCGCGCGCCAGATCGAGCGTCGCAAGCAATTTTTCGCGGCTCGGCCGCGCACCGATCTCGTCAGCGAGGGCTCCACGCAAGGCAAAGCCGGGATCACCATCGCGCAGGATGCGCCGCATCAAGGCGTGGAGCGGACCGAGGTCGTGCTCGACAAAGGCGAGGGCTATCCCCGCCGAGCCGTTTGCAGCCTGGCTGGCCATGCGGCGCGTTTCCGGGTCGGCATGCGGCATGTCTCGAAGCAGCACTTGATCAAGCGCGTCGGCGCTGAGCGGAGCGAACCGCAGCACCCGGCAGCGCGACCGGATCGTCGGCAGCAGCCGTCCGGGCTGGTGCGCGATCAGCAGGAAATGCGTGCCGACCGGAGGTTCCTCGAGGCTCTTTAGCAGCGCGTTGACTGCGGATTTCTCCATGTCGTCGGCCGGATCAATGATGATCGCGCGGCGCTCTCCCAGCGTCGGACGAGTTGTAAGCCGCTGTTGCATAGTGCGAATCTGCTCGACGGTGACATTGCGTTTCACCTCGTATGGCTTGCCTTCGGCGCGCTTGGCGGCTTCCTTTTCGTCCTTGGGGGCATGGTCGAGCACGATGATATCTGGATGATTGACCGGTGACGGTGCTGGTTGGCCGGGCAGACGAACCAGTTCAGCCGCTGCGGCGCGAGCAAATGCGCGCTTGCCCAAACCCCTCGGTCCGGAAAGGAGCCAGGCATGGTGCATGCGAGTCGAGGAAAGCGCGGCGCACCACTCGCGCCATGCCTCGTCCTGACCGATGAATGGTTTGCCGTCGATCATCATGAATCCACCGCAAGCAGTTTAATAACAGACATTATCTGGGCATGCGTAGCCTCGGGTGAACCATTGCCATCGATCCGCGCAAAACGGTCCGGCTCTCCCTCCGCGAAGGCCGCAAACGCCGCTGCGACCCGGGCATGGTAGGCGGCATCGCGCCCTCCGATGCGGTCCGATTGCCCCGCATCCCGCGCATGGGTTCGGGCTTGCGCGACGCCCGCTTCGACCTCGATCAGCACGGTGAGATCGGGCAAAAGTCCCTCGCTGCCAATGCGATGCAAGGAAAGTATGTCTTTGTCCGGCATCCCGCCGCCGCCGCCCTGATAGGCGCGGCTCGAATCGAGAAACCTGTCGCAGACAACCCATAGACCTGCCGCCAATGCAGGCCGGATGACCCTCGTAACGTGGTCGGATCGCGCCGCCGCGAACAAAAGTGCCTCGGCACGCAGTCCGGGGCCCTCACCTTCCTGAAGGAGCAGGGTGCGGATTGCCTCGGCGAGCGGTGTGCCACCCGGCTCGCGCGTCTCCACGACCACGATCCCGCGAGCGGCAAGCGCCCCGGCAAGCAGGCGCGCCTGCGTGCTCTTCCCTGCCCCCTCCCCGCCTTCCAGCGCAATGAACTTGCCTCGCGTCATGACAGCAGGTTCTTAAAGCCGTTCACCAGCCTGTCCATCACGTTGCCTTTGCTCACCGCTTCGGCAGCCACCAGAGGGACGCCCCCAACTTTCATACCGGCAACTACGATTTCGAGCGTGGCCACGGCTTGCCCCTTGGCGATCGGTGCCTTGATCGGACCGTCATAGCTCAGAAAAAGCCTGATCGGTCGATCTTCGTCGTGAGGCTTCGTGGCGTATATTGGATGCCCGGCTAAGAGCGGCACCGTGTCTTCGCTGCCTCCCTGCACTCTTGCCAAGCCGATCCTTTCGCCAGGACTGAACAGGGGCCGCGTGCGCCACTCGGCAAAGCCCCACTCGAGCAGCGCGCGCGAGGCTTCGGCCCGCTGCGCCTCGCTCGTCGCTCCGCCAGTGACCATCACGAGCCTGCGCCCATCACGCTCAGCCGACCCAAGGAAGTTATAGCCCGCTTCCTGCGTGTAACCTGTCTTGATCCCGTCAGCGCCCTTCACCACGCCGGATACCGGATCGTGGCTGTAGAGCATCCGGTCATGCCATTTGAACGATGTTCGCCCAGAATAACGGGCATACTCCTGCGGGAAATCACGAATCATGGCGCTGGCCAGACGCACAATATCCTGTGCGGTCACGTAAGTGAGACCGCCATCGGGCCAGCCGTTTGCGCTGGCAAAGCGGCTCCCCGTCATGCCGAGCCGTCGGGCCGCATCGTTCATCAGGAAGGTCCAGCCCTTGATGCTCCCGGCGTGGCCCTGTGCAAGCACGACGGAGGCATCGTTTGCCGATGCCGTCATGATCCCATGCAGCCGGTTTTCGACGCTGACGCGCTCCCCGGCTAGGAGGTACATGGAGGTGCCCTTGCCGCTCCATTCGCGCGCGGTCGGCTCGCGAACGGTCATCAGCCGGTTGCGCCTCAGCTTTCCGCGCTTCATCTCCTCGAAGGCGACATAGGCGGTCATCACCTTGGTCATCGAGGCGGGCAGGAAACGACGGTCGGAGTTGCGGGCATAGAGAGCCTGCCCCGATCCGAGATCGACCAGCAAGACCACTGGCAGCTTGGCGATTTCAGCAGGAGGAGCGGGCGATTGTGCGAATGCCGATGTGGCAAAAACCAGCGCTATCGTCGCAGCAGTCACCGGACTCCGTACTGAACTTGCCGCGATGTTGCAGAACATTGAGCCTCCGGACCGGGTCCGGGAACGATCAGTTCACGCGCCGGACCATTGCTCCGCCATAGCCCGCAGCGCGCGCCTTCGCCAGCGCGGCATTGGTTTCGGCCTTGCCGGAAAGCGGACCCATGCGCGCGACCCAGAACTTGCCGATCTTGCTCACCCCTGCAGCCAGCGGAGCGGCGGCCTTGCGCGCGTTATCCTCGCTGGAAAAGGCGCCGATCTGGACGAAGGTGCCCTTCGCCTCGGAGCTGTTGGGTGTAGCGGGAGCGGAGTCAACTTTGGGCGCGGCAATCGCCGCAACCTTGGGTTTCGGCTTGGGGATAGGTGCTGCTTTTAGTTCGGGAGGTGCGATCGTTCCGGCAATATCCGGGTCGGGGTTTACCGACTTCGGGGTGTAAACCGGTGCGCCACCCTGTTCCTGGCTCGCAAGCTTGCGCTTGAGCGCGGCGAGCAGCGCGACCGGTGTATCCATTCTTGGCGGCACCGGCTCTCCGGCGCGCAGGTTCGCCCGCTCAACCTCTGGTGGATTGACCCGGCGCACGCGCACGGCGGTGCGTTCCGCTTCGGCAATGCCGAGCCCGGCAGCGGTGGCAGGCGAAACCGCGATCAGCGCGTCATTCTGCATCGGGCCGCGCATGGTCACACGAACGACAATGGTGCGACCCGTTTCGAGATTGGTCACTTCCGCATAGCTTGGCAGCGGCAGAATCTTGTGCGCCACAACCACACCGCTGCCCTCGCCCGCCACGGCATAGCCGACCGCGTCGTAGTTCAACCTGTCTTCGGGGGTATGGGTCGTCCCTTCGATGGTGAACAGATCGCCGATCACCACCGGATAGTCGTCAGCAGGACCATTGACGGGGGCGACAGGCACCTTCCTGGCCAAGGCTCCGCTGGAGGCGAGCCCGGCCAGAATGATCGGCGCAACGAGCGCAAGACGAAGGTTAATCGGCAATCTCATCTGCAAGCAACCCCACGGACATCGCGTAGTAGTTCGAGCAGTTGTACTGCAGGATCACCCGATAATTCCCGGTTAACAGCCAGGCGCGCGTGCCGGGGCCATCGGGCTGGAACAGCGTGGTGAGGACGTTTCCGTCAATCGCGCCGCGCGGCTGCACTCCCAACGAGCGCCACTCGTTGACTGTCTTCCAGGCCGAATGGCGATCGTGGACTCGCGAGCACGACGGCGGGGTGAGCCGGGAGGCATGAGTGCCGGTATTGAAGCCGTCCGGCAGCGATGCCCCAACGCCCCAGGGCTGGCCGTGTCGCCAGCCTGCCTTGACGAAGTAATTGGAAATCGAAGCGAGAGTGTCAGCGCTCGAAGACCAAATGTCGGCAAAGCCGTCGCCATCGCCATCTACCGCGTTGGTGAGATAGACGCTTGGCAGAAACTGCGGGTAGCCGAAGGCCCCTGCCCAGCTGCCCTTCATGCGCGCCAGAGGCACGCCGCGATCGACCATCTTCATCAGGGCGATCAGTTCACCCTCGAACAGGGCGCGCCTGCGCCCTTCGTAAGCAAGCGTGGCGAGCGAGCGGGCAAGGTCGAAGTCGCCCGTGTAGCTGCCGTAATTGGTCTCGTGCCCGAAGATCGCGGTGACAATCTGCGGCGGCACGCCAAACCGGCGTTCGAGCGTGGGCAGCATTCCTGCCATCTGCCGCAGCTTTGCCCTGCCTCCGGCAATGCGCGTGCCATCGACATGGCGCGAAAGGTAAGGGGCGAGCGGTGGCGGAGTATCCTGCCGTCCGGGCTGGGCCGAATCGAGCTGCACCACGCGCGGGTTGAGCGCAAGTCCGGAGAGCGTGCGCGTCACGGTGGCCTCGCTCACGCCTTCGCTGCGGGCCTTTGCCGCGACATACTGAAGATAGGCCTCGAAACCCTGCTGGTTGAATGTCTGCGCAGAGGCAGCTGATGGCAGCAGGATCAGCGTGAGCAGGGCGAGCGCCAGAAGATGGAACGAGCGAAGGATCCTCATGCCTCGAACGTTCGCACACTGGTGCTTGCTTGTGAATTCCATTCGACGCGATTTGCCCGGCTTCGGTCGAAAAGCGGGCTAAATCGTTGCCCGCCTGTCTGGAATTCGGCCAGATCGACGAAGTGTTCGCCCGTGGCCTTGCCGTGGACCGACTGGAGCGGGTCTATGTTTGCGAACCCAACCGGGCACGGAGCCGAGAGATGGTTCGCGCCATCAAGCTGCGCGTGCCGCATCGGTCGATCCGATTGATCGAGGGGTGATTCAACCAAACGTGCGGCTTGCGAAGCGCCAGCCTTGCGGCTAGCCGCTTTGGGCAAGCGGACAGGTGGCAGAGCGGTTGAATGCACCGGTCTTGAAAACCGGCGTGGGTGCAAGCCCACCGTGGGTTCGAATCCCACCCTGTCCGCCAGCAATTCTCCCAAGTGTATGTTTTTAATTTCATAATGATTGCCATTACAGATTTAGATGCATTTAAGATACACTCTAACCCTTCGCTGTCTCGATACATCAGGCGTCTAAGGGCGATTCTAAGGCTAGGCCTATCTATCCACAAAAAAGGGGCTAGCATCGCTGCCAGCCCCTTCCCTGTTGAACCACCTCGCGCAGATTTTACCTGAAGGTCCGTCAGTCTGCGCGTGGAGGATTCCGTTACGCCGTCAGCGTGATCTTTGAGAAGGCTCCGGCCTGTGCGATGGCAACATCGGTCAGCTGGCTCGCATAGATGTTCACGATGCCCGAAGAGCCGTTGGCTCGATAGAACCAGTAGGCAACGCACTAACGCCGGACGGGAAGCGGGCCGGCTTGTTCAGACCCTATTCCTCCTCACCCTCATCCTCCCCCTTGCGATCGCTTATGCCCAACAGCTTGAGCTTGCGGTGCAAGGCCGAGCGCTCCATCCCGATGTAAGAAGCGGTCTTGGAGATATTGCCTGAGAACCGGCTGATCTGGACCTTGAGGTATTCGCGCTCGAAATTCTCGCGCGCCTCTCGCAGCGGCACGCTCATCATCGCCGAAATGCGCGAATCGGCCTGAACATTGCTGTCGAGGATCTCGGGCGGCAGCATGTCCGCCTCGATCCGGGCGAGGTTCTCGCGCGGGGTCATGATCACGGTACGTTCGACCACGTTGCGCAACTGGCGCACGTTGCCCGGCCACGAATAGGCTTGGAGCGCGGCCATTGCCTCCTCGCCGATTGTCGGCGGCGGAACCCCCTGCCCGGCCGAAAAGCGCGTGAAGAAGTGCTCGGCCAGCGGGGGAATGTCCTCGCGCCGCTCGCGCAGGGCGGGAATCGCGAGAGGAACGACATTGAGCCGGTAGAACAGGTCTTCCCGAAACCGCCGATCAGCGATCTCCTTTTCCAGATCGCGCGATGTTGAAGAGACGACCCGCACATCGACGCCGATCTGGCGGCTGCCGCCAACCCGGACGAAGCGCTGGTCGGTCAGCACGCGCAAGATGCGCGCCTGGGTGGAAAGCGGCATGTCCGCCACTTCGTCGAAGTAGAGTGTTCCCCCGTCGGCCATCTCCAGTAGGCCCGGACGGACGAGATTGCCGTCCTGCTCCTCGCCGAACAGTTCCTGCTCGAATCGCTCGGGTGTGATCCGCGCCGAGTTGACGCTGACAAAGGCATTGTCGGCGCGCTGGCTCCACGCATGCAGCAGCCTCGCGGCCACTTCCTTGCCCGCTCCGGCAGGCCCGGTGATCAGCATGCGGCTGCCAGTGACGGCGACGCGCTTGATCGTCGCGCGCACCGCATTGATCGACGGGCTGACCCCGGTGAATTCGCCTTCGACTGGAAGATCGCCGCGCAGGTTCGCATTCTCGCGCCGCAAACGCTCGGTCTCGGTCGCCTTGCCGACCAGATGCAGCAGCTTTTCCGCCTCAAACGGCTTTTCGATGAAATCCACCGCGCCGCGCCCGATCGCCGCGACGGCGGTGTCGATATTGCCATGACCGGAAAAGATGATGACTGGCAGGTCGGGCTCGCGCTGCTTGATCTCGTCAAGCACTTCAAGGCCGTCCTTGGGGCTGCCGTGGAGCCACACGTCGAGCAGCACGAGGCTGGGGCGCTTTTCGTCGACCATGGCCACCGCTTCGGTGCTGGTAGCAGCGGTCCGGCAATCATAGCCTTCATCGCTCAGCACACCGGCAACCAGTTCGCGAATGTCGCGTTCGTCGTCAACGATCAGGATATCGAGTGCCATAGGTGCCTTATTCTGCTGCCTGGGGTGCCTGCCGCGAGGCTATGGGATCGCGCGCGAAACTCATGGTGACGATGGCGCCGTTATCTGCGTTGGTGGCGAAGGTCATGTCACCGCCATGCTCTTCGACGATCTTCTTGACGATTGCGAGGCCAAGCCCC
>JAURNJ010000172.1 GCA_030830245.1 Novosphingobium sp.
GGGGCCGGCGTCGTTCTCGCTGATGACCTTGCCGATCACCGAAATGCCCGCCGCATGCATGGCATCGCGGCTTCCGGTAAGCAGGTAATGCCATTTGGGCAGAGCCTCGCCATGCGCGCGCAGGCGATAGGCGCAGGTTTTGGGCAGCCATTCGAGCTCGCCCGCATTGTGCGCGTTCAGCCGCATGCAATCCGGCACATAGGTACGCCGGTTGCGGTAGTCCGAGCAGCGAGCGGTCGAAAGGTCGAGCAGCTTGCAGGCAACATTGGTGTTGTAGAAGTCGCCAGTGTCCTCGTCCTCGACCTTGTGCAGGCAGCACTGGCCGCAGCCGTCGCACAGGGCCTCCCACTCGGCGCGGGTCAGCTCGCCGAGCGGGCGCTCCCAGAATTTCTCGCGAAGGGCCGTTACCTGACCCATTTTTCCAGCTCGGCCGCAACCGCCTCGGGCGTCTGGTCGATCGGCAGCAGGGCAATCGGCTTGCCGTCGGGGTCCATCAGGTAGGCCTGGCGCGAATGGTCCATCAGATAGCCGCCGGCGGTTTCATTGCCCTTCTGGTAGTAGACCGCGAAGGCCTTGGCGGCGGCGGCGACCTGTTCGGCAGTGCCGGTAAGTCCGATCAGGCGCGGATGGAACGCGGCAGCGAACTGGCCGACCTGCTTTGGCCCGTCGCGGGCGGGATCGATCGAGACGAACAGCGGCTGGACCCTGGCGGCGCGATCCGGATATTTCTTTTCGAACTGGCGGAACCCGGTCATCAGTGTCTTCATGTCGAGCGGGCAGGCATCCGGGCAAAAGGTGAAGCCGAAATAGATCGTGCGCCAGGAACCCTTGAACTGGCTCCAGCGAACCTCTTTGCCGTTCTTGTCGGTGAGGGTGAACTCGCCGCCGATGGCTGCCCCCGCAAGCGGCGGCGCCGAGCAGCCAGCAACCACAAGCAATGCGGACAGAGCGAGAATGGCACGGTTGAAAGGGAACATGGCGCGCCGGTTCATGCTCTGCTAAACCTTCGAGTGCAAGCAGGCAGTGCGGGGATTCCCTTTGTGGTCGCATCGCAAATTGCGGAAAACTGGTCCCACTTTTCCGCGCGATGCTTTAGTTGGCCGCTGCCAACAGGAGGAGTGGACAAGGTGCGAATGCCAAGGCGGATTGCGGGTATGGTTGTGCTGGCGGCGCTTGTGTCGCTTGCCGCGCCCGCTCATGCCCAGTTCTCGGAGGGCTACCGGTTCCTCGAAGCGGTCAAGAAGAAGGAAGGCGACAAGGTCGAGACCCTGCTGGGCGAGCCCGGTTCGACCGTGATCCTCTCGCGCGATATCGCCACCGGCAGGAGCGCGCTGCATATCGTGACCGAACGACGCGACATTGTCTGGCTGCGCTACCTGACCGCCAAGGGCGCCGATGTGAACATGCGCGACGACAAGGGCGTGACCCCGCTCCAGCTTGCGACCAGCCTCGGCTGGGTCGAAGGGGTCGACTTCCTCGTCGGGCGCAAGGCGAATCTCGACCAGTCGGACGATACCGGCGAAACCCCGCTGATCAGCGCGGTCCATCGCCGGGATGCGGCGATGATGCGCATCCTGCTGAAGGGCGGGGCCGATCCCGACCGTGCGGACAATTCCGGACGTTCTGCGCGCGACTATGCCAAGCTCGACAAGGCGGGCCAGCTGCTCGGCGTGATCGAAGCAAATGCCAAGCCCAAGAGCGCGGCGGGCAAGCCCGGCTCTACGGTCTACGGGCCGACGTTCTGAGCACCATGGAAACGACCGAAGCCAGTCTTGACGACCTGCGCGCCCGGCTCGCGCCGGTGATTGCTGCAAATGCGGTTTTCGATGGATGGTCGAAGGAGGCCGTGCGCACAGCCGCGCGGGCAGCCGCGATCGACGAGGACGTTGCGCTCTATGCCTTCAGTGGCGGGCCGATGGCGATGATCGATGCGTGGATTGCAGGCGTAGACGCGACGATGGCCGAGGCGCTGCCAAAGGAGAAGCTGGCGGCGATGAAGGTGCGCGAGCGAATCTCGGCGCTTGTGCGGTTCCGTCTCGATGCGGTGCGTGGGAAAGAAGAAGCGGTGCGGAGCGCCACTGCGATCATGGCCATGCCGCAAAATGCCGCGCGCGCCTTGCGCATCAGCTGGCGCAGCGCCGACATCATGTGGCGACTGGCAGGCGATGTGGCGACCGACTGGAACCACTATTCCAAGCGCACCATCCTTGCCGGGATCTACGCGGCGGCGCTGGCGGTATTTGTCGATGACAAGAGCGAGGGCAAGGCCGATACCCTGGCTTTTCTTGACCGGAGGATCGAAGGGATCATGCGCTTCGAGAAGGCCAAGGCGCGGATTCTCATCCCGAGCGAGGAGCGTTTCAGCATGGCGCGGTTTCTTGGTCGCCTGAGGTATCCGGCGGTTTGATCTAAATCAAATTATTGCGAATGGTTCGCATAAGCTTGCAATTGGCCTGTCGTTCTGGCAGCGCCATCGCCGATGACACTCGATCTTCTCCCGATTGGCCAGCGCGCGCGCATTGTCGCGGTGGACTGGCCGTCGCTCGTCGCTGAGGAAGCGCGCCGCTTGCGCGCCCTCGGGATCGAGGAGGGAGCTAGCGTGGAAATCGCAAACCGCGGCGTGTTCGGCGGGCGCGATCCCATCGCCATCACGGTGGGGCGGATGACGGTCGCGCTGCGCAGGGTCCATGCCGCCGCTATGCAGGTCGAAACGCAATGAGCAAGCCGCGCAAGGTCGCACTCGTCGGCAATCCCAACGCGGGAAAGAGCGCGCTGTTCAATTCGCTCACCGGTGCCCGCCAGAAGATCGCGAATTATCCCGGCGTCACCGTGGAACGCAAATCCGGGCGCATGGTCCTGCCAACTGGCGAGCCGGTCGAAATGACCGACCTGCCCGGCGCCTACAGCCTCGATCCGACCAGCCCCGACGAGGAAGTGACAAGCAAGGTCCTGCGCGGCGCCTTTCCCGGTGAATCCGCACCGGACGTGCTGGTGCTGGTGCTTGATGCCTCAAACCTCGAACAGCACCTGGTCTTTGCGCTCGAAGTGATCGCGATGGGCAAGCCGACAGTCGTCGCGCTCAACATGCTCGACCTTGCCGAGCGCGACGGGCTGGTGCTCGATCCGGCGCTGCTCGAGGAGGAACTCGGCGTTGCCGTAGTGCCGACCGTGGCCGTGCGGCGCAGGGGCCTCGATACGCTGGCCGAAGCGATCGCCAGCGCGCGCAGCCGCGAGCCCGGCCCCGGCCAGACCGCGCTTACCGCGACCGAGCGCCGCGTTGCTGCGCACGCCATGGCGCAAGGCGCGATTCTTGCCGAAACGCGCCAGCACCGCCTGCACGCCCGGCTGGACAGGGTGTTGCTCAACCCCTGGGTCGGACCGCTGATCCTGTTCGCGCTGCTGTTCGTGATCTTCCAGGCGGTGTTCGCTTGGGCGACGCCTTTTGCCGATGCGCTTGAAGGCAGCGTGACTTGGCTGAGCGAGGCGGTCGGCGCCAGTCTGCCGCCTGGCCTGCTGCACGATTTCATCACGCAGGGAGTCCTGGCTGGCGTCGGCTCGGTGGTGGTGTTCTTGCCGCAGATCATCATCCTGTTCGCCTTCATCCTGTTCATGGAGGCTTCGGGCTACATGGCGCGCGCCGCGTTCCTGATGGACCGCCTGATGGCAGGCGTAGGCTTGTCCGGGCGCAGCTTCATTCCGCTGCTTTCCAGCTTTGCCTGCGCCATTCCCGGCATCATGGCGACCCGTTCCATCGCCGATCCGAA
>JAURNJ010000173.1 GCA_030830245.1 Novosphingobium sp.
AGATCGCGGCATTGTTGATCAGCATGTCGATGCGCCCGAACTCGGCGACTGTCTCCTCGACAAGGCGTATGACATCGGCCTCGACCAGCATGTCGCAGGCCTTGGCGTGGATGCTGCCTGGCAGGCCTTGTCCCTGTGCGACAGTCTCGGCCAACGTATTGGCTTGCGGCACGCCATCAGTGGTGCTGCCAAGGCTGCGGGCCGCCGCGATCACGGTTGCGCCTTCGCCAGCAAGCGCATGGGCATAGGCGCGACCGATGCCGTAGCTCGCCCCGATCACAATCACGACCTTGCCTGCCAGAGTCATTACCCTCTCCCTACCCCTGTCGGATGAGCATGGCCGGGAGGGATGACATCCGTCAATGTCCGTCAGCAAGAATGGCTGGCGAAATCAGTAGGTCGCTGCCGCCCGCGCCGCCACGTTGCCCGCGTCGTCCACGGCGAACAAGGCATCGTTGTAATGGCAACCCGCCGGAACCCAGGCGAACGTCTTGGGCTGCGCAAACTTGTAATAAAGCACGCGCCGCCCGGCAGTCGGCGAAGTCGGCGGCGGTGTGGAATGCATGCAATCGCCGAAATGGATGGTGAGGTCACCGGGTTCGGTCTCGAGCGCGACAACCGGGAGATCGCCTTCCTCGCCCCATGCGTAGGGCCGCTTGTTGCAGCGGTGCGATCCGGCCATGAACAGCACTTGCCCGTTGCCAGCATTGGCATGGTCGAGCTGGATTCCCGCCTGGATGAGCGGGTTCATTACCGGAGAGCCGCCCACGCCGTCGTCGATGTGCCACCATAAGTCGCCCTTGCCTTCGGTCACGTCCGGATGCTTGATGAACACCATGGGGCCGTCCAGCCGATCATCGCAAACCCGCATGAAGGGCGCGGCAAGACCGGCGTAGTCGGCAAGGCGCGGATCGTGGGCGAGGTCGCCGATTGCTGGTGAGAAACGTTCGCAGTGATTGATTCGGGTGACGAGCTCTTCGCCCTTGCTGTTCATCGACCACCAGGAGCGAGGGTCGCCGGGCACGGACAGTTCCATGGAGCGTGCGACTTCTGCGTGCAGTGTCGAAATTTCTTCCGGGGCGAACACGCTCTTGATGTGCAGGTAGCCCATGGTCCGCAGGTAATGGGCCATGTCGGTTGCTGGCTCATCGACCGAGAAGGACCGGTCGAGGGGAAGCGGATTGCCGTCGCGATCCAGCAATGATGCGCGGATTCCTGGACCGTAAATCGGCCTGCCGTCGATCAGGCTGCGAATTGCCGGCTCCCATTCTCGCCAGCTGGCAAGGCTGCCCTGGCGCACATGCGCCCGACGGGTCTGGACCGCGCCTACTGCCGATATGAGCTGATTAAGATGGTCGGAAAAGGTGTCGGCGGAGAGCTCGATGATTGTTTCGGCTCCGGAACGCCCGCTTGTCGCCATGACGCCATTGCGGTCCGAGGACCAGCACCAAGCGCTTCCGTCAGCGGTCGTGAAGGCGATGGGCGGCAGGTCGTGCACATATTCAGCGACGAGAGAACCATTGCGTCGCACCAGATCGGGCAGGGTTTCGGCGTGAAACGCGGCAAAGTCGTACCTCGGGAAAGCCTCGGAAATCCGGGCAACCCACGGAAGCAGGGTCCTGTCCTGAATCATGCGACATCCTTTCATCCCCAAGCCGGGCAGAATGAGCAAGCGGGCAAGGCATGGCAAGAGCCCAAGGGAAACTACGGATGCAAGGCGCAACCGGCGATTGACCAAACTGGTTCACCATGCCCCTCAATGTTTCAATAAGGGGGTACTCATGTCAGTCATATACACCAACATCAGTTCGATCCGGGCGTCGAACGCTTCGAACTCTGCCAACAAGATGCTCGGCACAGCGATGGAGCGCCTTTCCACCGGCAAGCGCATCAACAGCGCCAAGGACGATGCCGCGGGCATGGCCATCGCCACCTCGATGACCGCGTCTGTGCGCGGCATGAGCCAGGGCATCCGCAATGCCAACGACGGCATTTCGCTCGCTCAGACGGCTGAAGGCGCGCTGTCGGAAGTCACCAACATGATCCAGCGCGTTCGCGAACTGGCCACGCAGTCTGCCTCGGGCACCTACCAGGACGCCACTGACCGCGTGTACATGCAGTCCGAAGTCGACGAACTCACCGCTCAGATCGATCAGGTCATCACCAACACCAAGTTCAACGGCGTTGCCCTGTTCGATGGCACCACCGCTTCCGTCACCATCCAGACCGGCGCCACCGCAACCGACACCGTGGATCTTGTTATGGCCGATCTCACGACGCTGGCTGCCAGCGGCGGCGCGGCAGGTTCCTATGACGTCTCGACGGCAGCGGCGTCCAACACCCTGCTCGGCACGCTCGACACTGAGCTTGATGCGCTGTCAAGCGCGCGGGCCTCGCTGGGCGCAGGCCAGAACCGCCTTGAATCGGTGGTCAATAACCTGACCAGCAACGTCACCAATCTCTCGGAAGCACGTTCGCGGATTGAGGACACAGACTATTCGGTGGAAACGACCGCGATGGCCAAGGCTCAGATCCTGAGCCAGGCGTCGACGGCCATGATCGCGCAGGCAAACCAGAGCCAGCAGAACGTCCTCTCGCTACTTAAGTAAATAACAGGATTGCAGGGCTGCCGCGGCAGCTCTGTCGTCTTTTCCGCTTGGCTAATGGTGCCCGGGGGCGGGATCGAACCACCGACACTACGATTTTCAGTCGTATGCTCTACCAACTGAGCTACCCGGGCATCGCCGCAGCGACGGTCCATTCATGACCGGCGAGCGATTGACGCCGCGCCTATGGCGAAGCCGGACTGGCTTGGCAAGCCCCGACCGTCAGTCTTCTGATGGATTGTTGGGTGGCGCGGGCGGGCCGGGCACTGCATAGCCATCGTCGAGCCACCGCAGCAGATCGCGGTCGCGGCAGCGAGTCGAGCAGAACGGATTATGTTCCGCCGATCGCGGCTTGCCGCACATCGGGCATTTGCGGGTCTTGTTTGTCATTCGGCAAGTGCCTGTGCGAAGCCTGCGTCGAGTGCAAGCGCCGGAGCGACAGCCCATTCAATGGTCCGACCGGTGCGGCGCACCAGTTCGGCTTCCCAATCGGCAGTCACTGCTGCACGCACGGCTGGATGGACGGTGATCAGGATGGTTCGACCGGGCTCTTCGACCAACTCTGCCCTTCGCAGGACCATGCGTGCCGCCGCGGCGCTGCGGTCCATGTGCAAACGGTGCAGCAGTGAAGGGCGCTCCAGTCGCGCGACGATCTGGACAAAACCAAAGCCATTCATGGCAGTGCGTTCATGCGGCCAGCCAGCGAGTGCCTGGGCCAGCGCATCGTCCACTGATTTGCGTTCGGACTTGCGTTCAAGGTTGGGAAAATCGATGCTGATCGATCCTCCGATGCACAGGCGCTGCAAGGCACTTGCGACAGCATCGGATGCTGCGAGGGCCAAGGCGGCGGGAGGGAGCGCGCCATCGACATCGATCACGGTCATCGCCGGGGTCGGCGTGATGGTCAGCGATCCGCCATTGAAGGCGACTTCGCCAAGCCACGCTTGCGCGAATAATTCCTCCCAGGCTCCGGCCGGAAAGCGATGAACGACTTTCGCCGTCGATCCCACCTCTTGCAGCAATTCGGCCAGCGATGGGGCAGGGCGCGGATCGAGGTCGCTTGGCCGCGCCTGCGCCAGTTTCAGCCGCCCGCGTTCCGCCATGGCCGCGCGAGTCACTAACGCCCGTATCGTTCGCCCTTCCGAAGCATCGGCAGGCAAGCCATCGACAAGGGCTTCCTCGCCGCTGGCAAAGCTAAGCGTTCCGCGCCGCGCGCCCGCCTTGCGCGAGACCAGCACGGCGTCCTCTACCTGACCCGGCGAGAGCTTCCCTGGCCAGTGCACCTTTGCCGCGACCACTTCGTCTCCGGACAGGCACAGGGCCCGTTCCTCCCCGATGCCCTGTTCGATCAGCCAGTCAGGCAATGTTGAAGCCTGCCGATTTCAGCAAGGCGCGGGTTTCGAACAGCGGCAGTCCCACCACGCCCGAGTGGCTGCCCTCGATCCACGCGATCAGCCCTTCGGCGCTGCCCTGAATGGCGTAGCCACCCGCCTTGCCGCGCCATTCGCCGCTGGCGAGATAGCTTGCGATCTCTTCTCGCGAGAGCGGCTTGAACCGCACGATGGTCTCGGAAATGCGTTCCCGCAAGGCGCCGTCAGGATAGCGCAGGGCAACTGCGGAAAGCACGCGATGGCGTCGACCCGAAAGGAGTTCCAGGCACTGGCGCGCTTCGGCTTCCTCCTCGGCCTTGGGCAATATGCGCAGGCCCGCTGCGACCACGGTGTCTCCGGCGAGGACATGGTTTGCTGGATCGGCGCAGGCCAGCGCCTTCTCGCGTGCCATGCGCCGGGCATAGTCACGCGGACGCTCTCCCTTGCGCGGAGTCTCGTCGATCTCTGCTGCGCGCACCGCAGCGGGTTCGATGCCCAGCCGGGCCAGAAGATCGCGGCGGCGCGGGCTTGCCGAGGCGAGGATCAGCGAGGGCTGGCCAGAGCTTCCGGCCAAGGCTTCAGAACTGGCCTGGGCCACCACGACCGGGCATGAAGCGATAGGTTATGCGGCCCTTGGTGAGATCGTAGGGCGTAAGCTCGCAGAGCACCTCGTCGCCGACGAGTACGCGAATCCGGTTCTTGCGCATCTTTCCGGCGGTGTGGCCAAGAATTTCATGGCCGTTTTCCAGTTCCACACGGAACATTGCGTTGGGCAGCAGTTCGACCACCTTGCCCCGCATTTCGAGAAGTTCTTCTTTCGCCATCAGCGACTATTTTCCACCGGTTTTCTGCGTCATTGGGGCGCGCCATAGCCGTGACTTGCCCAAAAGGGAAGTGCGACCGTTCATCATACTGTTATCGTTACGCGACAAAATGATACGCGGGGCTCTATTGATGTGGCACCCGGTTTGCGCGAGTCCGCTCATGGATTTGCGGAAGGGAAGCGATAGACGGTTCCGGAGATTGAGTCCCTTGCGCACCCTGCTGTTTGCCCCGCTGCTGCTGACCACCCCTGTCGCCCTCGCGGCGCAGGAGACGCCTCCTCCGCCCGAAGAGCCGGATGCCCAGGCCACTCGCCCCGGCGATGATATCGTCGTCATCGCGACGCGACTTGCCGGGCAGGTCGATACCGAAATCCCGCCGGTCCTTACCCTCGATGAAGCAGACATAACTGCCTACGGCGCAGGCTCGATTACCGAACTGCTCGATGCTGTCAGCACCCAGACAGGTAGTGGGCGGGGAAGAGGGGGCGGCAGGCCGGTCATCCTGCTCAACGGCCAGCGCATCTCCAGCTTTCGCGAGATGCGCTCAATCCCTTCGGAAGCGATCCGCCGGATGGAAGTCCTGCCCGAGGAAGTGGCGCTTAGATTTGGCTATGCGGCGAACCAGCGGGTGGTGAATTTCATCCTCAAGGACAATTTCTCCAGCATTCAGGCAGCCGGCGAATACAATCTGCCGACGCGCGGCGGCTATGTGAACACCGAATTGGAAGGTGGCCTGCTGCGCATAGACGGGCCGCGCCGGCTCAACCTTGAGGCCAAGCTGGTCGATACGACCCTGCTCACCGAGGCCGAGCGCTCGATCGGGCAGGATGAGGGCGAGCTTGCGCAGGTTCCCGTCGGCGTCGATCCGGGAGCCTATCGCAGCCTCGCTCCGGCGAGCCGTGAGATCTCGTTCAACGGTACTTGGTCGATGGGGCTGGGCGACGACGGGTTGGATGGCTCGCTCAGCGCGAACGGGGCGTTTACCCGAACGGATACACGCTCGCTCCAGGGGCTCGACGACCTTTTGCTGACGGGCCCTGCGCCAGAGCTGCGCGCCCTTCGTCGCAAGGTTGGAACCGACACTATCGAAGGCGGGCTGGGTTTCAACAAACCGCTTGGCTCATGGCTGATGAGCCTGACCGGCGAAGGCAGTTACAGCGATGCGACAACGCGCAGCGATCTGCCGGGCGGCGGCGCTGCCGAGCGCGACCTCGCCCGCGAGAAAAACCTATCACTCGCTTCGCTGGCGACCCTTGCTGGCCGGCCTTTCACTCTTCCGGCCGGGGAAGCGGCGCTGACCGTCAAGGCAGGGTTCGACTATGATCGGTCGGAGAGTTCCGATGCTTTCGATGCCTTCGGAACTGCGCTTGACCGACGCGGATTGTCTGCCGGCTTGAACCTTTCCCTGCCGCTGACCAGCCGCAAGGACAACGTGCTCGGTGAGATTGGCGACATATCGGTCAATGCCAGCGCGGGGATCGAGGATCTTTCCGATTTCGGAACCTTGACGGACTGGAGCGCAGGACTGACCTGGAAGGCCACCGGCAAGCTGACGCTTCAGGCTAGCTATCTGGTGAGCGAAGCTGCTCCGAGCCTGTCACAGCTGGGCGCTCCGCAGATCGTGACACAGAACGTGCCGGTCTACGATTTCGTGCGCGGCGAGGCGGCGACGGTCGTCATTACGACCGGCGGCAATCCCGACCTGCTGGCCGAGAAACAGCGCGACTGGAAGCTTTCGGCGAACTGGGAGCTTCCGGTACTTGCAGGCTCGAACCTGTTGGTCGAATATTTCCGCAACAGTTCGAGCGACGTAACCCAGTCATTCCCTTTGCTCACCAGCGTCGTCGAGGCTGCATTCCCGACCCGCGTAACCCGCGATCCTACTGGTCGCCTCGTCGCGATCGACCGGCGGCCGGTCACTTTCGACAAGATCGAAAGCTCGCGGTTGCGTTGGGGATTCAACATTTCCGGACGTCTGGGCAAGCAGGAGGGCGGCCGTGAAGGCAGACCGGCCACGTCGGACGGCAGAGGCGCGTTCGGGGGCGGCGGGCCGCCGCTGGGCATGATGCGCCTCATGGGGGGAGGGCCGCAAGGAGGACGCTGGAACCTGTCGGTCTATCACACCTGGCGTTTCAGCGACCGGGTAAGCATTGCCAGTGTCGGCCCTGTGCTCGACCAGCTTGGCGGCGATGCGCTGAGCGCGGGCGGGGTGCCGCGCCATGCAGTGAGTTTCGAAGGCGGGGCATTCAAGAACGGCTTCGGCCTGCGGCTAAACGGCACCTGGACGGCCCCTGCGTCAGTCCTTGGCTCAGGCGCGCCAGGCACGTCGGACCTGCGCTTTGGCAGCACCTTCGATGTCTACGCCCGCCTGTTTATCAACCTCGACCAGCGCAAGGCGCTGATCGACAAGGCGCCATGGCTGAAGGGCACTCGGATTGCCTTCGAGTTCCAGAATCTGTTCGATTCGCGCCAGAAGGTGACCGACGAGGCCGGGTTGACCCCGCTCGCCTACCAGCGCGCCTACCGCGAACCGCAGGGCCGGGTGATCGGCATCGATATCCGCAAGTTGTTCTGACCTGCCTTTCCAATTGCGCGCAGCAGGCCCTATCTTGACCGCATGAGCCGCACGCCTGCCGGAACTCCGCCCAACCCCAAGGGTGCTGAGCGCTTCAACGAGGAGCGCCAGACCTATGCCGTGCGCGGTTCGGACCAACCCGACCTGCAGAAGGGCGTGGAAGTCATTCGCGAAACCGTGCGTACCCTGCCGACGCGGCCCGGCGTCTATCGCATGAACGACGCGCGCGGCGACGTGCTCTATGTCGGCAAGGCGCGCGTGCTCAGGAACCGGGTGAGCAATTACACGCAGGTGGAGCGGCTGCCCGCTCGCCTGCAGCGCATGGTCAGCCAGACCCGCTCGATGACCATCGTGACGACCAATTCGGAGGCAGAGGCGCTGCTGCTTGAGGCGCAGCTGATCAAACGCTATCGCCCCGCCTACAACGTGCTGCTGCGCGACGATAAATCGTTCCCGTTCATCCTGTTGCGAAGCGATCACGCCTTTCCGCGCATCCAGAAACATCGCGGCGCGCGGCGCGCCAAGGGGAACTATTACGGACCGTTTGCGGGCGCGGGCGCAGTCAACACCACGATCAATGCGCTGCAGAAGCTGTTCCTGCTGCGAAGCTGTACCGATTCGTTCTTTTCGCGGCGTGACCGGCCCTGCCTCCTCTACCAGATCAAGCGCTGCTCAGCGCCTTGCGTCGGGCGGATCGACGAGCAGGGCTATGGAGAGCTGGTGCGCCAGGCCAAGGACTTCCTCGGCGGCAGGTCGAGCGCGGTTCAGCGCGAGATCGAGGTGCAGATGGCCGAAGCAGCGGAAGCGCTCGACTTCGAGCGCGCCGCCATGCTGCGAGACCGGCTGCGCGCCGCGACCTTCATCCAGGGATCGCAGGCGATCAATGCCGAGGGGCTCGATACGGCGGACATATTCGCGCTCGCCGCCAAGGGCGGCCACATCGGCGTGCAGGCTTTTTTCATCCGCGGCGGGCAGAACTGGGGCCACCGTGCATTCTTCCCCAGTCACACCGAGGGACTGGGCGAGGAGGAGGTCATGCAAAGCTTCCTCGCGCAATTCTACGAGGAAGTGCCGCCCGCGCGGCTCATCCTGGTCGATCGCGAACTGCCCGAAGCGGTCCTGCTCGAAGAGGCCTTCGGCGAGGCGGCAGGGCGCAAGGTCGAGATTTCGGTGCCGCAGCGTGGCAGCCGTCGCCGTCTTGTCGAACAGGCCAGCCGCAATGCGCTGGAAGCGCTCGAGAGGCGCATGGCCGAGCGCGGATCGCAGGCGAAAGTCATGGAGGAGATGGCCGACTTCCTCGAACTGCCTGAAGTTCCGCGCCGGATCGAGGTTTACGACAACAGCCACATCCAGGGAACCAAGGCAGTCGGCGCGATGATCGTCGCCGGACCGGAAGGCTTCGTGAAGAACCAGTATCGCAAGTTCAATATCCGCGAGGCGCAGAGCAACGACGATTTCGCCATGATGCGCGAGGTGATGACGCGTCGGTTCGGGCGCGCGCAGGAAGAAGACCCTGAGCGTGAACGCGCGACCGCCGATAGTGTCACGACATGGCCCGATCTCGTGCTGATCGATGGCGGCAAGGGCCAGATGAGCGCGGTGAAGGAGGCACTCGAGGAACTGGGCGTGGAGGACGTGCCGCTGATTGCGGTCGCCAAGGGGCCGCATCACGGTCGCGAGGGGCGGGAGGTATTCCACTTCCCGGATGGCCGGGAAAAGACTTTGCCGACCAACTCCCCGGTGCTGTTCCACCTCCAGCGGCTGCGCGATGAAGTGCATCGCTATGCCATCGGTGCGCACCGGGCCAAGCGCAGCCGCGCCATCCAGGCGAGCCCGCTCGACGAGATTCCGGGCATCGGGCCATCGCGCAAGCGCGCCCTGCTGCTGCATTTCGGCACTGCGGGAAAGGTGCGCGCAGCGGCGCTGGACGACCTGCAACGCGCGCCCGGCATAAGTGCCGCCGTGGCGCGCCGGATCTACGATTTCTACCATCCGGCTGGCTAGCCAGCCTCCCGCAAATTGTCGTTTCCAGCAAGATGGTTAGCTAATCTTAACCATGATGCTCGTATCTCTGCGTACCCGGGAGCGCATTGAGGCGGTCTCGTCCGGGACGGAGCCACGCGCAAATCATGATCCGTAGCAAGACCACGCTTGTCGTCGGCGCCGGTGCGAGCAGCGAGATGCAGTTTCCCGGCAATGAGGAACTGCTTGCCCGCATTGGCCAGAGCTTCGATTTCTCCCGCTTCGGCACGGACTTGCAGATGAAGGACAGCGTCCTGCTGGCCCAGTACCTGCAGAAGATGGCGACGCGGTTCAATAAGGGCGAGAAGGATGTGTATGCTGCTGCCGAGCGGGTGCGCATTGCCTCAAAGCTTGCCCGTTCAGTCGACAGCCTGCTCGACCAGCACGACACCGATCAGCTGATTTCGGCGGCGGTCAAGCTGGCTATCGTCCATTTCATCTGCCAGGCCGAGGCCAAATCGACCCTGCGCGCTGAACCGCGCATCGCAGGCGACCTGCCGATCCAGGGCACCGACACCTGGCTTTACCAGCTCGGCCAATCGGTCACATCACAGAGGCTGGCGGACGGGTCCTAACACCGGTTAATCACTAAATTGCTAAGGCTTGCAGCGGTTTTGAGGAGGCCGGCAAAGGCGATCGGGCACGAAAAACCCCGCCCGGTTTGCACCGGGCGGGGTCTGTTGGCCCCCTTAGGCCTAAGCGATCAGTGTCCGCCGGCCAGCGCCGCCAGCAGCAGCAGAGCGACGATGTTGGTGATCTTGATCATCGGGTTGACGGCAGGTCCGGCGGTATCCTTGTAGGGATCGCCGACCGTGTCGCCGGTCACCGCAGCCTTGTGCGCTTCGGAGCCCTTGCCGCCGTGGTTGCCGTCTTCGATGTACTTCTTGGCGTTGTCCCATGCGCCGCCGCCCGCTGTCATTGACAGGGCGACGAACAGGCCGCCGACAATCACGCCGAGCAGCAGGGCACCAAGCGCGGCAAAACCATTTTCCTGGCCTGCGATCGCGGTGATGATGAAATAGACCACGATCGGAGCAAGCACCGGCAGCAGCGAGGGAACGATCATTTCCTTGATCGCCGCTTTGGTGACGAGATCGACCGTGCGGGCATAGTCCGGCTTGGTCTCGTAAGTCATGATGCCGGGGTTGTTCTTGAACTGCTCGCGCACGTCCTTGACGACGTCGCCCGCAGCGCGGCCCACCGCCGTCATGCCCATCGCGCCGAACAGGTAGGGCAGCAGTGCGCCCAGCAGCAGGCCTACGATGACATACGGGTTCTCGAGGCTGAAATTGACTGACAGCTCAGGGAAGAACTCGCGAAGGTCAGTGGTGTAGGCTGCGAACAGAACCAGCGCCGCCAGACCAGCCGAACCGATGGCATAGCCCTTGGTCACGGCCTTGGTGGTGTTGCCAACTGCGTCGAGCAGGTCGGTCTTTTCGCGAACGCTGTCGTCCAGACCTGCCATTTCGGCGATGCCGCCGGCGTTGTCCGTGACTGGGCCATAGGCGTCGAGCGCCACGACCATGCCGGCAAGTGCCAGCATCGCGGTTGCCGCGTAGGCGATGCCGATCAGCCCTGCGAGCTGGTAGGCAACGATGATGCCGGCAACGATGACGATGGTCGGCAGAGCAGTCGATTCAAGGCTAATGGCGAGACCCTGGATCACGTTGGTGCCGTGGCCGGTTTCCGAAGCCTTGGCAATCGAACGGACCGGACGGAACCCGGTGCCAGTGTAGTACTCGGTGATCCAAATGATCAGGCCGGTGATGACGAGGCCGAGCAGCGAGCAGTAGAACAGCGCGCGGCCGGTGATGCCCTGATCGCCTACCGAGGCTATGGTCGCTTCCATGCCACCGAGAGCCGTGCTGGTGGCCCACCAGATCGCCGGAATGGCGAGCACGGCGGAAACGAGGAAGCCCTTGTACATCGCGCCCATGACGTTGGTGCCGCCGCCCAGGCGCACGAAGTAAGTGCCGATGATCGAGGTGACGATGCAGACGCCGCCGATCAGCAGCGGCAGCGCCATCAGTCCTTCGAGGACCGGCGACGCCTTGAGCAGAAGCGCGGTGAGAACCATGGTCGCACCGACGGTGACGACATAGGTTTCGAACAGATCGGCGGCCATGCCCGCACAGTCACCGACATTGTCGCCGACGTTATCCGCGATCGTCGCGGGGTTGCGGGGGTCGTCCTCGGGAATGCCCGCCTCGACCTTGCCGACCAGATCCGCGCCGACATCGGCGGCCTTGGTAAAGATACCGCCGCCCAGCCGCGCGAAGATCGAGATCAGCGATGCG
>JAURNJ010000174.1 GCA_030830245.1 Novosphingobium sp.
AGTCTACACCGTGGCGGAAATGCTGCGGCGGTTTCGCGGCGGTGCGGCCGTCGTCATGGGTGCGCTGAGTCCGGAGACGCGCAACAAGCAGGTCGAGCTGTTCCAGAACGGCGAGGTCGATTACATCGTCGCCACCGATGCCATCGGCATGGGGCTCAACCTCGATATCGACCATGTCGCCTTTGCCGGGCTTTCCAAGTTCGACGGGATTCGCCAGCGCCGCCTGACACCTGCCGAAATGGCGCAGATCGCCGGACGTGCCGGTCGGCACCAGCGCGACGGCACTTTCGGAACGCTTTCGGGCACTCGTGGACACGATGCGACCTTCACCGACGAAGAGGTCTACGCCATCGAGGAACACCGCTTTGCCCCGGTGACGAAACTGTTCTGGCGCGAGGCTGAGCCGCGATTCGACAGTCTGGCAACTCTGGTCACGGACCTTGAAGCACCGCCGCTCGAGGATGGGCTGGCCCCTGCCCCCGAGGCCATCGACCTGGCCGTGCTGAAGCGACTCGCACAGGAGCCTGAGATCATCGATTCGGTTGCCTCTGCCGATCGGGTCGCACGATTCTGGCAGGTTTGCTCGCTCCCCGATTTTCGCCAGCAAGGCTCGGACATGCACGCCCGCTTCGTCACCCGGCTGTGGCAGGACCTGCGACACGGAGAGCTGGGCGCGGACTATGTGGCTTCGTCTATCGCCCAGCTCGACAATCCGTCGGGCGACATCGACACTTTGCAAGGCCGGATCGCCTCGATCCGTTCGTGGGCCTATATCGCGCAGCGGCCCGACTGGGTGCTTGCCAGGGATGAAATGGCAGCGCGCGCCCGCGCGGTGGAAGCGCGGCTTTCCGATGCATTGCATGCGCGGCTGACCGAACGCTTCGTGAATCGCCGCACCTCCGTGCTGATGAAGCGGCTCGGCCCAGATGCCGGGCTGTTGTCGGTGCGACTCGAAGACGATGAGGTGCTGGTCGAGGGCGAGCTGATCGGAGCATTCGAAGGGCTGCGGTTCGCCGTCGATCCGCTGGCCCGCCATGCCGACCGCAAGCTGCTGCTCGCCGCTGCCGAACGGCACGTACCCGCCTTGCTGTGCCAGCGTGCTTCGGCCCTGGCGCAGGCGATCACCGATGGTTCCGCCGAACTGGCGCTCGATGGCCAGGCCTTGCGCTGGCAAGGCATGTCACTGGCCAGCCTGTCGCCCGGCAAAGGGCCGCTGCGCCCGGCCCTCGCGCTGGATCCTTCGCTGGCCGCACTCACCGGTAAACCGCGCGAGGCGCTGACTGACGCGCTCGAAGAGTGGCTCACACGGCAACTTGCGCCGCTCGCTGCGCTGCGAACGCTCGAACAGGCCAGTCTCGCCAGCAAGGCCGGGCCGGAACTGCGCGCGCTGCTGATCCGGCTGGTCGAGGCTGGCGGCATGATGGAACGCGACGGCTCGCGCCTCGAACTGCTCGACAAGAACCAGCGCACCTACCTGACCAAGCTTGGCGTGCGTGTGGGCGCGCTCGACATCTACGTGCCCGCGATGCTCAAGGTGGCAGCGCAAGCGGCATGGGCGCTGCTTCTGGGGATTGGTGGAAAAAGGCAGCCGATGTTCGCACAAGCAATGGCCCCGGTGCTGGCCAGCGAGGGCAGGCACCGCGCGCCGTTCGGCTACCGCCATCTGGGCAGGCAGGCGATCCGGCTCGACCTTGCCGACAAATTACTGCGAGAAGCCCATGCCGTGCGGGTTCTGGCCGGCAACCGGCCTTTCTCGCTCGATCCGACGAAAGCCATCTCGACCGGGCTCAAGCCTGAATCCTATGCTCAGTTGCTGCGCCTTGCCGGTTTCCGCTCCGTAGTGCCGCAACGCCTGCCTGAAGGGGCGCAGGGTCCGCCGGCACCTGCACGCTGGCGCTGGCGGTCGCCGCGAGTCCACAGACCGGAAAGGAATAAGCCTGTCAGCCCTGTTCGCACCGGTTCGCCCTTCGCGGCGCTCGCGGAACTCGTCCGGTGAGGCTCGACAAGCTGCTGTGGCACCTGCGCTTCGCCCGCAGCCGCAACCTGGCGCAGGCTCTGGCCGAGCAGGGACATGTGCGGCTAAATGGCAAGCGCGTCGAAAAGGCGCACCAACGGATTTCGGCAGGCGACGTACTGACCTTGCCATTGGCGCGAAAGGTGCTGGTAATCGAGGTTCTCGCCCTTCCCGCACGTCGCGGACCGGCAATAGAAGCACAAAGCTCCTACCGGGTGCTTGACGAGACGGTCGCTTGCCCATAGCAGCGGCCAACCGCAATAAGGCTTGGAAAGGGGCTTTGCAGCTATGACTTATGTCGTCACGGATGCCTGCATTCGCTGCAAATATATGGACTGCGTCGAAGTGTGTCCGGTGGACTGCTTCTATGAAGGCGAAAACATGCTGGTGATCAATCCCAGCGAATGCATCGACTGTGGTGTCTGCGAGCCTGAATGCCCCGCCGAAGCGATCCTTCCCGATACCGAAGGCGACATCGAGCAGTGGCTCGAGATCAACACCAAGTATTCCGCCGAGTGGCCGAACATTACGGTGAAGAAGGATTCGCCCGCCGACGCCGACGATTACAAGGGCGTGGAGGGCAAGTTCGACAAGTTCTTCTCCGCTGAACCCGGCGAAGGCGACTGATTTAACTAGGAAATTCGCTGACCTTACGGAACTGCACAGAGGCGGGAATCGGGTGCCGATTCTCGCCTCTGGCAATTTTGTTACAAATGGGTTATATAATCGTCCGACTGCCCGGCCTCAGGGGCCTCTTGGCAGCCGAATCATGGACGAAGCGGGGTCGATAATCGGTGGGTGTCTTCATCTGACCGGGCAATGAAAGTTGCCGGTCGCAAGGATGATTGCAATCTGCCAACCCTTGACCACTGCCGCAGGCGAAAGGACGATACATGACGGCCAAGGCTGATGCCTTCGATGTTGGTGACTATGTCGTTTACCCTAAGCACGGAGTCGGGCGGGTAATTGAATTGCAGAACGAAGAAATTGCCGGAATGCAGCTCGAACTTTACGTGCTGCGCTTCGAGAAAGAGCGCATGACGCTGCGTGTTCCCGTCAACAAGGTCGAATCGATCGGAATGCGCAAGCTTTCCTCTGACAAAACCCTCAAGGAAGCGCTCGATACGCTGACCCAGAAGCCGAAGGTGAAGCGCACCATGTGGTCGCGCCGCGCCCAGGAATACGAAGCCAAGATCAATTCGGGCGACCTCGTGTCAATTGCCGAGGTGACCCGCGACCTGTTCCGTGCCGACGATCAGCCGGAACAGTCCTATTCGGAACGTCAGATCTTCGAGGCGGCAAGTTCCCGCCTTGCCCGCGAACTCGCGGCGATGGAAAAGACGGACGAGAAGGCCGCGCTCGGCAAGATCCTCGTGATCCTGAACGAGCACGCGCCTAAATATTACGAGAACGCCGAAACGGCCTGAGCCGCCTCGGTTGATCCGATCACCAGAAGGGCCGCTCCGAAAGGGGCGGCCTTTTTGCGTGGAGAGCGCAAGCCTGTTCATAGCCATGTCAGGGCAAAGCTGGCATCAGCATCGGGTGATGCGCGCGATCGCCCTGCCCCTGCTCTGCCTGGCCATGCTTCCGGGCTGCGTCGCCAGTGCCTTGGTCGATGTCGTCACCGCGCCGGTGAAGGTCGCGGGCAAGGCAGTCGATCTGGCCACTACCAGCCAGTCCGAAGCCGACGAGAAGCGCGGACGCGAAATGCGCAAGCGCGAGGAGGAAATCGGCAAGCTAGAACGCTCCTACAGCCGAAATGCGCAGAAATGTCGCGCAGGCGACGTCGACGCCTGCGACCGGGCCGAGCGGGAATACGAACAACTGGGCGAGCTGGTGGACGTGCGCAGCCGCGAGTATTGAAGCATCGCGCGGAAAAGTGGGAACCGGTTTTCCGTAAAAAGCGATGCGACAACCGTACCGACGTTTACGCTGCCGCCCGTCTCAGCCGGTCACGAATTGCCTGGCCCAGCCCCTCTTCAGGAATCGGAGCCACGGCTATGGCCGGTTTGCCTGACATTCCAGCCTCGTGCAGCACCGCATAGAGCCGCGCCGCCGCCTCTGCCAGGTCGCCTGCGGGTGACAGGCTGACATCGCCGCCGACTGCGCCAAAGCCGATGTGGAACTCATCCGCCAGCGCCTGCTGTGCATCGAGCCGCACAGGCTTGCCCGGCGAATAGTGGCTTGCAAGTTGGCCCGGCGCTTCGATACGCGATGTGTCCAGACCAGTGGCTGGCTCGCCCAGAACTGCCTCGATCTCGCTCTCGGCAATCGGGCCGGGCCGCAACACCTGCCATCCACCATGCTCGCGCAAAGCGACAATCGTCGATTCGAGGCCCAGCGCGCAGCGTCCGCCGTCGACTATCGCATCGACGGCATCGCCCAGCGAAGCCCGCACATGGCTGGCCAGGGTGGGACTGACCGCCCCGCTCCGGTTGGCCGAAGGCGCAGCAAGTGGCAGACCGCTTGCCGCCAGTACGGCGCGCATCACCGGATGAGCGGGGCAGCGCAGCGCCACTGTCGCGAGGCCTGCCGTCACGGCCTTGGCCAGCCCCGCACCTTCCCGCAAGGGCAGGACGATGGTCAATGCCCCAGGCCAGAAGCGGTCGGCAAGCAGCCGCGCCCGCGCATTGATCACGGCCACCTGCTCGGCAGCAGCAACATCGGCGACATGGACGATCAGCGGGTTGAAGCTGGG
>JAURNJ010000175.1 GCA_030830245.1 Novosphingobium sp.
ATCCAGGAATTGAATGGCGACAGCGTTGGCCCGGTATTGCGCTGGAAAGGCAGCAGCGTCTCGTTGATGAATTTCGCCGAGCCGCAGACTGCCCCTGCAAGCACGCGTCCCTGCCCGTCCATCAGCTTGCTCGCCGAATAGACCACCACATCGGCGCCGAAATCCAGCGGCCTCTGCTGGGCGCTGGTCGACATGGCGTTGTCCACCACCGAGACAATACCGTTATCACGGGCGATTGCCGAAACCGCCGCAATATCGACGATGTCCATCGTCGGGTTGGCCGGGGTCTCGAAGAAGAACATGCGCGTATTGGGCCGGATCGCCGCCTTCCACGCCTCGAGGTCGCCGCCGTCGATCGGCGAAACCTCTATGCCGAAACGCGGCAGCAGGTTGTCCGTCACCCAGCGGGTCGGCCCGAACGCGGCGCGCGCGATCACCAGATGGTCGCCCGCCGAAAGCTGGCACAGCATGGTCGAGCTGGCCGCCGCCATGCCCGTTGCCTGAACCCGGCATGCTTCTGCACCTTCCATCAGGGCAATGCGCTCTTCGAGCATCTGGGTCGTGGGGTTCTGGGTTCGACCATAGGTCATCCCCGGTTCCTCGCCAGCGAAGCGCGCGGCAGGCGTGCGCGCATCGTCGTAGGAATAGCCCGAGTTGAGGAACAGCGCCTCGCTCGTCTCGCCTTGCTCCGAGCGCCAGGTGCCGCCGCGCACCGCGAGCGTGGCGGGTCGCCACTTTTTCGTGATCGAACGGTCCTGGCCAGTGCTTCTCTTCATGGGCCTGCCTGTAAAAGCGAGCCGCCGGGCGCGCAAGCGATTGCCGCGTGCCAAAGGGGCAACTATGCGTGCAAGGTGCACACGAAGGGCGAAGGGGAAAACGATCCGCGCAGATGGTGCGCTGCGATCGCGCTCGCTTTCTTCGCGCTGGCGTTGGTCAGGCTCGGTGTTCCGGGCAAGCCCTATTTTGACGAGACGCATTATGTCCCCGCCGCGCAGAAGCTGCTCGGCCTGATCCCGACGAACCGCGAGCATCCGCTGTTTGCCAAGGAAGTGATCGCTGCCTCGATCAGCCTGATGGGAAACCATGCGCTCGCCTGGCGGTTGCCATCGGTGCTTTCCGGCGCACTGGGGCTGTTCGCTTTCGGTCGGCTGATCTGGCATGTCTCTCACCGCCGCGCGGCGACGATCTTCGCGAGCCTTCTGCTGGCGAGCAATTTCCTGTGGTTCGTGCAGAGCCGGATCGCGATGCTCGATGTGTTCGCGGCGGCGCTGGCAATTGTCGGCTTGTGGCAATTCGCCGCAGCCTTGCAGGAGGAACACGAGCGGGCCCGGCTGCGGTTTGCCCTCGCAAGCGCAGCCATGGGTCTTGCCATGGCTTCAAAATGGAGCGCGGTGCCGCTAGCGGTGCTGCCGGGGCTGGCGTTCCTCGCGCTGAAGCTGACGCGAAGCGAGCTTGCCAGCGTGCGCCGCACGAGCCTTGCCGAAGCCTTTGGCTGGCTGGGGCTGCTACCGCTGGCGACCTACTGGCTCACCTTTGCGCCTGCCATGTTCTATGCCGACCAGCCGGTCCATCCGTTCGGCTTCATGGCCGAACATGCCCGGATGATCGCGCTGCAGGACAGCGTCAGGCAATTTCACACCTACCAGAGCGTGTGGTGGCAATGGCTGCTAAACCTGCGCCCGACCTGGTATCTCTATGAGGTGGTCGACGGCGCGCAGCGGGGCGTGGTGCTGCTGGGCAATCCGCTGACCATGCTAGCCGGGCTACCCGCCCTGGCCTGGTGCCTGTGGGCAGGCGCGAAACACAAGCGGGTGGACGCGGTTGCAATGGCGCTGTGCTTCGCGGCAACGCTCGGACTGTGGCTGGTTTCAGGCAAGCCTGTGCAGTTCTATTACCACTACCTGCTGCCCAGCGTGTTCCTAGCAGGAGCAACCGCCCTGGCGCTCGACGAGGGCTGGCGACGCGCGGGGTGGGACCGCCTCGCGAGCCTTGCCGTTGTCGTTGGTTCCCTTAGCCTGTTCGCGTGGTTCTGGCCGATTCTATCCGCCGCGCCTCTGCCCGATCGCATGGCCTTTGAACATTGGATGTGGCTGGACAGCTGGCGCTAGCGCCAATTCAGATCAGTTGCCGTAGCGGCCCCAGACGAACTTGCTCGACAGGGCAAAATTCTACACCGAGCCGATGACGATGCCTGCCAGCGCGGCGGGATATTCGTGGAAGCCGAAGCGCACCAGCACAGCAGCGACCCCGACATTGGCAAGCAGGCCGACCGAGCAGGTCACACCGAACTTGAGCCATCCCTTGACCAGCGCGCGAGTGCCCGTCAGCCGCTTGTCGGCATAGGTCAGCGCGTTGTTGGGGAAGAAGTTGAAGGTCATCGCCACGAGCGCCGCCAAGGTCTGGCCAAGCTCGAAATTGGTGACGACATTGCCGCGCAGGGTCTCTCCCGCCAGCGACAGGAAGGCGGCCATCACCGCCATGTGGACGACAACGCCCATGGCTCCGATCGTGCCGAACAGGGCAAAGCGGGTGGGTATCACGCGGCCCAGCCACTTGTCGTAAAGCCCGACAAGGAATTCGAAGACCACGGTGCGGTCCAGCTTGCTTTCGCCCTCGGCGCGCGCGGCAAAGTTCAACGGAAATTCTTTCACGCGCATGGTCTCTTCGGCGGTTGCGAGAATATCGAGCAGGATCTTGAAGCCGATCCCCGAAAGATTGGGGGCAGCCGCGCGCAGGGTCGCGGTGGGCAGCATGAAATAGCCGCTCATCGGGTCTGATAGTTCCACGCCGGTCACCTTGCGGGCGATGGCATTGGCAATGTTCGAGGCCCTGACCCGGTCCGGGCGGCCCCATTCCTCGGTGCTCGCCCCTTCGGCAAAGCGCGAGGCGACGGCAATGTCATAGTTTCCGCTGGCCACGGCCTTAAGCATGCCGGGCAGCAGCGCCGGATCGTGCTGGTGGTCGGCATCCATCACTGCGACGACCGGAGCAGCCGTGGCCATCATCCCCTCGACCGCGGCGGAGGCAAGGCCGCGCCTGCCGATGCGATGCAGCACCCGCACGCGCCTTGTCAAGCCGTTCGACCAGCGAGGCGAGGTTGCCCCGCTCGTTGTAGGTGGGCAGCACGATTGCCAGCTCGAGCGGCTTGGCCACTGTCTCGGCCAGCTTGGCGAAGTCAGGATGCGACATGTCCATACCCCCCGCCAATTAACCGCCAAGCGTAAACAATGGGTTTATGGTTTACAGATTGTCAACGATAGCATCCCCAATTGCCCGCGTCCCCGCATTTCCGCCAAGATCACCGCCGCGCACGCCCTGGGCCAGCGCGCGAGCCACTGCCGCTTCGATCCGTGCCGCCGGTTCCTCAAGGCCAAAGCTGTAGCGCAGCATCATGGCTGCCGAGAGCACGGTCGCCATGGGGTTGGCCAGGCCCTTGCCCGCGATGTCGGGCGCGCTGCCGTGGATCGGCTCGTAAAGGCCGTAGGTCCCTTCCGCCAGCGACGCCGAGGCCAGCAAGCCGATAGAGCCGACGCACATGCTCGCCTGGTCGGAGAGAATGTCGCCGAAAAGGTTGCCGGTTACGATGGTGTCGAAATCGCCGGGACTCTTGACCAGCTGCATGGCCGCATTGTCGACATACATGTGCGAGAGCTCGACCTCGGGAAATTCCGCCGCCGTTTCGATCACCACGTCGCGCCACAGCTGCGAGGTTTCAAGCACATTGGCCTTGTCGACCGAACACAGTTTGCGCCTGCGCTTCATCGCCGCCTCGAAACCGGTGCGGGCAATGCGGCGCACCTCGTCCTCGGCATAGGACATGATGTCATAGCCCTCGCGCCGACCGTCGGGCGTGGTGCGCATGCCTTTCTCGCCGAAATAGACGTCGCCGTTGAGTTCGCGCACGATGAGCAGGTCGATGGTGCGCGCGACCTCGGGCCTGAGCGACGTCAGCTCTTCCAGTCCCTCGAACACTTTTGCCGGGCGCAGGTTGGCGAACAGGCCCAGTTCCCGGCGCAGGCCAAGAATGGCCTGTTCGGGGCGCAAATGGCGCTCAAGATGATCGAGCCCGAAATCGCCGACCGCACCGAACAGGATGGCATCGCACGAGCGGGCGATGTCGACCGTCGCTTCGGGCAGCGGGTGCCCATGCTTGCGATAGGCCGCGCCGCCAACATCGCCTTCGACCAGCTCGAGGCCGGGAAGACAAAGCCTTTCCAGCACGCGGACCGCCTGCTCGGTAACTTCCGGACCGATCCCGTCCCCGGCGAAGACCGCGATACGCATCGTGTTGGATTTCATGTTCAACCGCGTTCAATTCTCGCAAGTTTCGCCCTCAGCATGGCGCGCGCCGCCATAACATCTCTGCGCCGCTCGGCAAGCAGGTAGCGTTCGAGCTGGCGGCCGAGCGCATCGAAGGTGGCAAGAAAGGCGGGCCAGTCGCCTTCGTCGGGACGATTTTCCGCGACGCCATACCCAAGCTCGCGCAGCAGCAGCACCTCAAAGGAAGCAAGGGGAATAGCCCAACGCCGCGCTGACGGGGCAACGCAGAAGGCATCGAGCAGGGCGCAAAGCGCTTGGTGCAGCGCAGGATAGGGCTGGCGTTCGGGCAGGGTTGCGGCGGCAAGCGCAGTCACCCAGCCGATCGCGGCGGCAGGCAGTGGCTCGCTCAGCCACGGGCCTCGGCTTTGCACCAGTTCGAGCCGGGCGAAGGGCAACTGGCTGGCGGAGCGCGCGCGCAGCTCGGCCTCGACGAGATTGCCGGGAATCAGAACCGGTCGCAGGTTGCGCCCCCGCGCTCCCGCGACATAGGCCGCGACCATGCCATGATCGGCGGTGAGCAGGCGCACGATCCCCGCGGTTTCGCCTTGCGCCTTTACAGCGCAGACAATGGCCGGGGCGCAGATATGCATGGCAGGGTTGTGGAGCGCGCCGGGCCAGGGCGCAAGTTCAGCCCGCCTTTGGCTTTGCCTTGGCCTTAGGGGCTTCGGAAACCTTGGCTTCGAGCGCGGCAATCCGCTCCTTCAGCGCCTCGTTTTCCTCGCGCGCGGCGGCAGCCATGGCCTTTACCGCGTCGAATTCCTCGCGGCTGACGAAATCCATCCCGCCCAGGGTTTCCTTGAAATGCTCGCGCGCCGAATCGCGCGCCTCGCGGCCCATGCCCGCAAGCGTGCCGGCGGCGCTGTTCATCAGCTTGACGAAATCGGCGATCAGGGGGTTTTCGCTTTGCATGGCGTGTAGATGGCCTGCCGAAGGCGCTCCTTCAAGACTTATCAGAATTCGTAGCGGTCTATCGCACCCGAATAATCCTGAGCGCCGTCCATCTCGGGATTTAGCTCAAGGATCTGCCAGGTGAGCAAGGTGGCGAACAGGATCCAGGCAAGATAGGGCATCAACAGGAGCGCTGCCGAACGCCTGATCCGCCAGAACAGCGCAATGGTCACGATCACGGCGAGATCGAGCAGTCCGATCAGGATCAGCGCACCGGTGATCCGGTGAGAGGCAAAGAACATCGGCGACCAGGCGAGATTGAGCGCCAGCTGGATAGCGAAGGCGAGCACCGCCACGCCGCGCCCGCGCGCACCCTTGGCTGCCGCAATGGTTGCGAGCGCGAAGCCCATCAGCGCATAGAGCACGGTCCAGACCACGCCGAACAGCCAGGAGGGTGGATAGGTCGCGGGCATTTCGAGCGCGCTGAACCAGGCGCTGTTCGGGCCCGCGCCTGAAAGCTGGCTGGACAGCACGCCAAGCAGGATGATTACGGGAACGAGGAACAGTGACCAGCGGATGAAGCTCGCCCGCAGCTGCCAGACCGATGCGATCATGTTCATTTGGCACGAAGCTCCCGAATCATGAATTTATCCAAGGGGTTTTGCAGGCAAGCAGGGCTGCTGGCAACGTTCACAGACCCCGCCGGGCGCAAATCAGGAACTCGACATTGCCTTCCGGCCCGGTGATCGGGCTTTCGACCACGCCCTCCACCTGCCAGCCCTTGCCGAGCAGCCATTGGCGCACTTCCTCGCAAACCCGGGCATGCAGCGCCGGATCGCGCACCACGCCGCCTTTGCCCACCTCGCCCTTGCCGACCTCGAACTGCGGCTTGATAAGCGCCACCAGCGTGCAGGCTGGTGGCGCCAGCGAGAGCGGCACTTCGAGCACCTTGGCCAGCGAGATGAAACTCGCATCGCAGACCACCCAGTTGCAGGGCCGATCGATATGTTCACTGGTGAGCACGCGCGCGCTGGTCTTTTCCAGAACGGTGACACGCGGGTCCTGCCGCAATTTCCAGGCGAGCTGGTTGGTACCGGAATCGACGGCAAAGACATGGGCCGCGCCGCGCGAAAGCAGCACGTCGGTAAAGCCCCCGGTCGAGCTGCCGATGTCCATGGCCACGCCGCCCGCCGGATCGAGGCCGAAATGGTCGAGCGCATGGGCGAGCTTGATGCCGCCGCGCGACACCCAGGGATGATCGCGCCCGCGCACGTCGATCTGCGCGTCGCCTGGCACTTGCTGGCCTGCCTTGGCGATCTTTGTCTCGCCCAGATAGACCAGCCCGGCGAGCACCAGCGCGGCGGCCCTGCTGCGACTTTCGGCAAGGCCACGCTCGACCAGCAACTGATCAACGCGCATCTTGGCGGCGGGTTGAGGCTTTGACACGGTGCGTTTTGCTGCGCGGCTCTTGTAGGGACGCGCGCGACATTCCATAGGGAAGCCATGAAGGCAATTGTTTCGCGCCTGTGCACCATTGCGCTGTGCGCCACGCTTCTCGCGTCGTGTTCCGAACAGCGCGTGGTTCCGACTCCCAGACCGAGTCCGACCCCTGCCCCGCTGCCGCCACCCCCACCCCGACCGATTGTCGACTGGCAGCACGCCCCGGTCACTCCTGGCGACTGGGTGTGGAGCAATGCAGGAGGTCGCTCGCAGGCGAGCTTTGCCGGCGGCCTGTTGCAGCTCGTCTGCGATCGCACCAGCAACACCGTAATCGTATTGCGGCGCGGCAATGCCGATGGCGCAGTGCCCATGACGATAGCCACCTCTGCAATGACCCGCACAGTCAGCGCCAGCGGTTCGGCAGGTGGCATCGCTTTGTCGCTTGCCGCGCGCGATCCGCTGCTCGATGCCATGGCCTTCAGCAGGGGCCATTTCGCGCTGGAAGTGGCGGGACTCGGCGCGATCTACGTGCCCAGTTGGCCCGAGGTCAGCCGGGTGATCGAGGACTGTCGCTGAGGGCTTGGCGCGGCTTCCGGGCCGCCTTCCGGGGGATAACCCGCGAAACCTCGATTCTGACGCCAAAAAAAATCTTTGCAAGACTTGTTGTGCAGCGCGGAATGATTCACACATTGGCGCAAGGCAGAGTGGAAACCGCAGTTTCCCTCGCCCCAGCCGGGAAACCGGTGTCTTGGCTCAACAGCGCGAAAGGAGGTGATCCGATGTCTCATGGTTCAGCACAGAGGTCGGTTATCCGCAGCGCGGAGCATTATCGCTAAACATCTTATTGAAGCGATAGAGGCTTCGTGAGCGGCGCTTCCGGCCGCTGACCATGCGAAGGGCCGTGCCGGGTTTCCGGTGCGGCCCTTCTCATTTCTGCGTTCGGCCCCTTTTATCGCGACACAAAAGCCCCTATCGGAAATTGCAGAGGGAGCCGAAAGATTATGGCGAGCATCGCCGAAACCAGCCTTGATTTTGCCCATGTCGCGCATCCTTCGCCAACCCCGGCAGAGCGGCGCGCGACAGTGCTTGCCGATCCCGGATTCGGAATTGCCTTCTCCGATCACATGGTGACCATCGAATGGAGCGAGGAGCGCGGCTGGCACGACGCAAAAGTCGGCCCCTATGGCCCGATCACGCTCGATCCGGCAACGGCGGTGCTCCACTATGCCCAGGAAGTTTTCGAAGGGCTGAAGGCCTATCGCCACGGCGACGGCAGCATCGCCCTGTTCCGTCCGGAGGCCAACGCCGCGCGTTTCAACGCCTCGGCCCGCCGCCTCGCCATGCCCGAATTGCCCGAGGAACTGTTCCTTGAATCGGTGCGCCAACTGGTGCTGACCGATCGTGACTGGTTCCCGACGATCGAGGGTGGCTCGCTATACCTGCGGCCCTTCATGTTCGCCACCGAAGCCTTCCTCGGCGTGCGCCCGGCCAAGCAATTCAAATACATGGTCATCGCCAGCCCGGCAGGGGACTATTTCAAGTCAGGGGCGCCTGCCGTCTCGATCTGGATCTCGGACTATTCGCGCGCGGCACCCGGCGGGACCGGTGCGGCCAAGTGCGGCGGCAACTATGCTGCCAGCCTCGTGCCCCAGGCCGAAGCGATTGCGCGCGGCCACGATCAGGTCGTGTTCCTCGATGCCGCAGAGCGCAAGTGGATCGAGGAACTCGGCGGCATGAACCTCTATTTCGCCTTCGACGACGGCTCGCTGATCACCCCGCCGCTCAGCGGCACGATCCTGCCCGGCATCACCCGCGACAGCCTGTTGACCCTTGCCCGCGAGGAAGGGCTGACCGTTCGCGAGGAACGCTATTCGATCGACCAGTGGGAGGCCGATACCCGCTCAGGCAGGCTGGTCGAATGTTTTGCCTGCGGCACGGCTGCGGTGGTGACCTCCGTTGGCAAGGTCGAAGGCCGTGAACATGCCTTCACGGTCGGCTCGGGCGGTCCGGGTCAACTGACGATGAAGCTGAAGGACCGGCTGGTTTCGATCCAGCGCGGCACCGCGCCCGATACGCACGGCTGGGTGAAGAAAATCGCCTGAGGTCAGGATTCATCCAGGCTGTATTCATCCACCAGCGGGCCGGGCACATGGCTGTGCCCGTGCTCGTCGGTAAAGCTGTATTCCGCGCCCAGTTCGGCCGCCCAGAAGTACTTGCCGCTCTTGGCCATGACTCCGGGGTCGCTCGCCAGCGCCACAACCGCACGGCCGCTGTAGCGCATGGTTTCCTGATGCTCGGCATCGGCGGTGTGGCCGTTGGGCCAGACCGAGGCAACCGCCACGCTATGATCCTTGAGGTCGAGCGCCATGTCGCGCGTCTGGCGCTCTGTCGCCGATTTGCCGACGCCATAGATCACATTGTAGCGATAGCGCACCGATCCGCGCCCAGTGACATTGACGATCAACGGAGTGCATCCCTGCTGCGCCGCCGTCTCGATCATCAGCGGGGCGGCATGGCGGCTGGCGTAATAGGCTGAGCGTGCCCCCAAATCGACGACGCTCTCCCACACGCTGGACGGACACTCCCAGAAGCGCTTCCCAATAAAGGGTCCGAGTTGGCCCGCCGAAAACACGCTGTTGACCAGCACGTCCAGCCGTCCTTCATCGCGCCTTATCCGTTCAAATATTTCCGCTAGCACGGCATCGTCGGTGGCATCGCAGGCGACGGCAACGCCCTGCCCGCCGAGCGCCTCGATCTCGGCAACCGTCTCCTCGAGCGAGCCGCTGCGTTCGCCGGTTCCCGCGCGCAAGGTGCGCCCGAGGCAATAGACTCTGGCCCCTGCCGCGCCGAGTTCTACCGCGATGCCATGGCCCGCGCCGCGCGTCGCTCCGGCAACCAAGGCGACCTTGCCTTCGAGCACCCTGCCCAGTCCCGCCGCGCCGCTCATTGTGCTTCTCCCAACAACCTTGCCCTCACCAGCGGCAGCTGGTCGTTGCCGAAATACATGTGTTCCTTGTCAACGAAGATCGTCGGCGATCCGAAAGCGCCCCGGGCAATGGCCTCGTCGGTATTGGTTCGCAGGCGATCCTTGACCGCCTGGCTTTGCGCCATGTCGGCCAGCGCATCGCCGTCGAGCCCCGCAGCGTCGGCGACTGCGATGAGTTCGGCGGGATCGTCAAGATTGCGCTGGTCGCGGAAATAGGCCTCGAAGGCCGCGCGCGAGAAATGATCGAGCGCCTGCTGGTTTTCCTCCAGCACACAGCAGAATCGCATGGCATGGACCGAACGCAGCGGGTGATACGGCGACGGGAAATTCATCGGCACACCCGCATAGGCGGCCCATTCCTTAGTCCACTTGGCCAGCGCCTTCGACTTGGGCGACTGGGTATTGGCGCGGTTGGCGTAGACGCCCTCATTCACCGCATTGAACACGCCGCCGACGAGCAGGGGACGCAAGGTCATGCCGGTGCCTGCCTCGGCAAGCACCGGGCGGATCGCATGAAATGCCATGTAGGTCCACGGCGAAGAGAGATCGTAGAAGAATTCGACGCGGTTCATGGTTTCACTCCAAACAGGTTGCGGCGCGCTTCATCGGTGAACTGGCCACTCGACGTCATGCCGGCGCGCATCAGGTCCATGCCCCGCCGCAAGGCAGGGCGCTGCTTCAGTCGCTCATACCAATTCTTGACGTTCGGGAAATCGTCCAGCGGAATCGACTGTGCTTTCCAGGTCTGCACCCAGGGGAAGCAGGCCATGTCGGCCACGGTATACTGGTCAGCCGCCAAATATTCGCGCCCCTCCAGCCTGCGATCCATCACCCCATAGAGCCGAAGCGTCTCGTTGCGATAGCGATCGATCGCATAAGGCAATTTTTCAGTGGCATAGAGCGCGAAGTGGCCATGCTGCCCGAGCATCGGGCCAAGGTTGGCTACCTGCCATACCAGCCATTCGATCGCCTCGGTCCGGCCGCGCAAATCTTGCGGGAGGAACTGGCCCGTCTTGTCGCCAAGGTAGATCAGGATCGCCGCCGTCTCGAACACTGAAACGGGATCGCCGCCGCCTGCCGGGTCGGTGTCGATAATCGCCGGAATGCGCCCGTTCGGACTGATCGCGAGGAATTCGGAACTTCGCTGCTCCCCCTTGCCGAGGTCAATCCTGTGAGCCCGGTACGGCAGGCCGCACTCCTCAAGCATGATGGAGATCTTCCAGCCGTTTGGCGTGGGCGCGGTGTAAAGTTCGATCATCGGTCGGGCGGGGTCAGATCTCGCCCTCCTCCACCGTGTTGAACTGAGGATGCGCGTCCTTCCACTTCGCCATCCATGCCATGCCCTCACGCGAACGTTCCAGATCGTCCGGGCGTGGGCGCAGTGCCTTGACCGCTTCGGCACGAACATCTTCTAGCACGGAGGCGTCCCATCCCTGTTGCTCGACTTCGCGCGCCTTGTCCTCCGCGCCAGCCTTGCGCAGCATCGTCGGCAGCCGCTCGCGCAGCGCGTTGATCGCCCAGTCCAGCATCGGCCCGTTGGTGTCCGGGTCATAACCCCAGACGATGTTGTGATCATTGTCCGCCAGCACATAGTGATAGTGCAGCACGTCGCCGAAGATGTCGAAGCGGACGAATTCCTTGTCGTGGGCGGAATCGAATACATGGATGCTCGGGCCCCGGATCATGTGATCCTCGTTGCCCAGCGCGCGCGCTTCCACTCCGATCGAAACCGGCCCTGCATCGAACCAGCGGGTATGGTGTTCCATGGGCGGGATCAGCATGAACTTGTGATACTGCCCACGCACCACCAGTTCCGCCGTGCGGTTGGACAGCGGGCGACCGCGTTCCGGGACGTACTTGAACTCGCTGCTCATCGGCGCTCTCCCTTGGCCCCATTGCAGGACAGCGCCGCTGGCGAGTCAACCGCCAATGCGTTATCGCCATGATCTAGAGAGAAGGAATCACCATGGCCGATGCGACCTACACCCCGCCCAAAGTCTGGACCTGGGACCAGGAAAGCGGCGGGCGCTTTTCCAAACTCAACCGGCCGATCTCCGGCGCGACGCACGAGACAACGCTGCCGCGCGGCGATCATCCCTTTCAGCTCTATTCGCTCGGCACGCCCAACGGCATCAAGGTGACGATCCTGTTTGAGGAGCTGCTCGCCACCGGTTACAGCGATGCCGAATACGATGCCTGGTTGATCGACATCATGCACGCCGACCAGTTCGGCTCGGGCTTCGTTGCGGTCAATCCCAACTCGAAGATTCCCGCCCTGCTCGACTGTTCGGGACCGGAACCGTTCCGCGTGTTCGAATCGGGGGCGATCCTGCTACATCTTGCCGAAAAATTCGGCGCCTTCATTCCGTCCGCCCCGGCGGCGCGGGCGGAGTGTCTTTCCTGGCTGATGTGGCAGATGTCGACCGGGCCGATCCTGGGCGGCGGCTTCGGGCATTTCTACGCCTATGCCCCGGAGCGCTACGAATATCCGATCAACCGCTATGCCATGGAGGCCAAGCGCAGCTTCGATGTCGCCGACAAGCGGTTGGCCGAGGCACGCTTCCTGGCGGGCGACGAATTTACCATAGCCGACATCGCCAACTATGCCTGGATGTCGATGTTCGTCCACGGCAATGCCTACAACGAGGGCGCAACTTTCCTCAGCATTCACGAATACGAAAACGTCGGGCGCTGGGTGCGCGAGATCGACGCACGCGAAGGCGTCAAGCGCGGCCGGGTGGTCAACCTCGACGGCGAGGGCAAGATCAAGGAGCGGCACAGCGCCGCCGACATCGATGCGGTTCTGGTCAAAGCCTGACTCCGGTATTTGCAAAGCGCGCAGGAGGCGCTAAGCGCCCGCCAACGAGTGTTGGGGTGTCGCCAAGTGGTAAGGCACCGGCTTTTGATGCCGGCATTCGCAGGTTCGAATCCTGCCACCCCAGCCATTTTCTCCCAGCATCTCCCGATTGATCCGCCGCCCGCCTCTGCTAGGCTGAAGGCGGGATAACAGAGGATCGATGGGGCATGCTTGACCTGGAGCGGCGGCGCGAACTGGCCAGCTTGCTGAAGCCGGTATCGAAACCGGTCGAAATCGACCGGCCATTCACCGAAGAACAGAAGCGGCGCATGCTCGATGTCGTCCACGACAAGGGCGAATGGAAGCTGATCCTCGCCCAGCATTTCGCCAATGTCGAGGAATTGCTGGCGACCTCTGCAGGCAGCTTTCCCGAAGGCTTCGTGCCCTCGCTTGACATGTTCATCACGCCGACCTTTCGCGGCCACTATGCCGACTATGGCACCGTGCTCTACCCGGAACTGCACGACTTGTTCTACAACGCGGCCTTCATCGAACATGCCAAGGCTTACTGGAAGGCAGACTACGCCAAGCCGGAAATGATGCTGTTTAACGTCAACGGACCTTGCGCCAACCGCGACCCCGGCCACCTCGATTCGCCAAGCTTTCGCGGGGTGCGCTTTTCCAATTCACCGACATGGCTTTGTTCTGTGATGGGCAAATCCGGCCTGTTCACCGATTACATGATCAAGATGGCGCAGGTCATCACGTGGTTCAGCCATGATCCCAAAAGCGGCTTCACCTGCTGGCCCGACGGGCCAATGGAGCCGCCTGCGCGGGTGCAATCGCCGATCTACAACCGCGCGGTGGTGGTGCAGAACGAAATGATGGTCCATCGCGGCGAGCCCAACGGGCCGCTGGAGCGGCGCATGCCCGAGGGCCTCGCCTTCGACAGCGTGTTCACCGGCAGTCCGGGCGATCCGGACGGCTGGATCGTCAAGACCGGCGATCGGGTGATCGAACGCTATTACACCGATGAGCTGCGCTTCCTCGTCCACTGGTCCGCCGAAGTCTTTGCCGACTACGACGAACTCAAGAAGAACATGGACGGCACCGACAACCTGACTTTCGATCGCGTGTTCGAAACGCTGATCGCCGATGTCCGCGCGCGCGGCTTGGAAATCGAAACCCCGGTCGATCCGATGCACGATCCGGTCTTTATTCGCGCCATCAATGCCGCCTACGATTGCGGCGGGCCGACGAGCTATCCCGAGGCCGCGCCAAACCCGCGCATGGCCGCCTGAGAGGAAGATTTGCGATGATCGACACATCCTATGTCTTCGCCAAGACCTTCGTCGCCGATCTCGACGCGATGGGCCGGTTCTACGCCGAAGTCTTCGGTCTGGTCGAGAACAACCGCCACACAGACGTTATGTTCGGCAGGCCGATTTCGGAGATCACCTACAAGCCGAGCGCGGGACGCGAGGTTGGCGGCCTTACCCTGATCAGTTTTCTCGACGGCAATCCGCCCGCTGCGGGTGAAGCCGTGCAGGGCTTCATCACGCAAGACCTCGATTCAGTGTGCCAGCGCGCCCTGGCAGCAGGTGGCAGCCTGGCCGAGCCGGTTCGCGAGATTCCGGGATTCGGCATCAAGGTCGCCTTCGTGCTGGACCCGGAAGGCCATATCAACGAAGTTGTCGAGATGACCGCGCCCGCTGCGTAATCGCTTGAGGAGAGACGCCATGGCAACCCTTACCCGCGAACCGGAAGCCGACGCCGCAATCGAAGCCACTTTGCGCCGCGATCTTGCCGCCTGTTTCAGGCTTTGCGCGCTCAAGGGCTGGGACGACCATATCGCCACCCACATGTCGGCGCGGCTGCCCGACGGCTCTTTCCTGCTCAATCCGTTCGGCCTGCTGTTCGAGGAAATCACCGCTTCGAGCCTGATGCGCGTCGATTTCGAGGGCAACATCATCTCCCCCGAAGGCGCGTTCATGAACCCGGCGGCCTTCACCATCCATTCGGGGGTGCTGGCGGGGCGGCCTGACGTCAACTGTGTCATCCACCTGCATACGCTCGATGGCGCAGCGGTATCGACGATGAAGGAAGGCTTGCTGCCGCTGACCCAGACCGCGCTGCAGGTAATCCACGATGTCGCCTACCACGACTATGAAGGCGTCGCCGACGATCTTGCCGAACGCGAACGGCTCCAGGCAGACCTTGGCACCAGGAACCTGCTCATCCTGCGCAACCACGGCACGCTGACCACAGGCGAAACGGTGGGCGAGGCATTCTACCGGATGATGACGCTCGAATTCGCCTGCACATCGCAGATCCGCGCGCTGGGCACCGGGCGGGAGATCGTCCCGGCACCGAAACAGGTGCAGGACGACATGCCCGGCCATGTCGCAAAGTTGGGCAACCTGTTTGTCCACCATGCATTCTGGCCCGCGATGCTGCGCAAGGCAGAGCGCGAATGCCCCGGTTTCGACAGTTGAGTGAAAAGGACAGGATCGATGGAACTGGAAGTCTGCGTGATCGAGGCGAAGGGCGGCGATGCCGCGGCGCTGGTAGCGGCGATGAACAATGGCGGCGCGGCCTCGCTTGAAGCCTGCGAAGGCTGCCATAAGGTCACGGCGCTGCAAGGCATCGAGAAGCCCGGCACCATGCTGCTCCTGGTTGAGTGGGACTCGGTCGCGGCGCACGAGGCAGCGAAGGGGTCCGATCCGTTCAACAAGTTCGTCGGCGTCATCGGCCCGCACATCGCGGGCGGCGGCGACGTTCTCCACTACAGGTGAGCCATAGCCCGCCAAGGCGATGATGCACCGCGTTGAGCAGGCGAGCTTCGACTCGCCTGCCCACTTGCGCTAGGCGCATTGGCCTGAACGATTCGTCATTCCGGGAGGTATCCAATGCAGATCAACAATTCACTCGCCGCGGTCGTAACCGGCGGCGCGTCCGGCCTCGGCAAGGCCAGCGCAGAAGCGCTCGCCGCCGCTGGCATCAAGGTCGCCATTTTCGACATCAACGAGGAAGCGGGCGAAGCCATCGCCAAGGACATCGGCGGCGTGTTCTGCAAGGTCGATATCATGAGCGAGGAAAGCGTCGAGGCTGGCTTTGCCAAGGCGCGTGCCGCGCACGGCCAGGAACGCATCGTCGTGCACTGCGCAGTGGTTTCGGGCGGCGGCAAGACCGTCAAGTGGGACAAGGAAAAGGGCGGCTATGCCCGGACCCCGACAGAGCAGATTGCCAAGTCGGCCGAAGGCATCTTCACCGCCAGCTACCGCGTTGCCTCGATCGGCGCGCTCGGCATGGCCGGAGCCGAACCGCTCAACGAGGATGGCGAGCGCGGCGTTATCATCATGACCTCCTCCGCCGCCTCGCAGGACGGCCAGATCGGCCAGGTCGCCTATGGCGGCGGCAAGGGCGCGGTCAATGCAATGGTTCTGCCCATGGCGCGCGACCTGATGGACGTGGGCGTTCGCGTCAACGCGATCCTGCCCGGCATTTTCGGTACGCCGCCGATGCTCTCGGTCAAGGACTACAACCCGGCGATCTTCGAAGGCCTCAACAAGTCGGTGCCCTTCCCCAAACGCCTCGGCAAGCCCGAGGAGTTCGGCTCGCTGGTGCTCGAACTG
>JAURNJ010000176.1 GCA_030830245.1 Novosphingobium sp.
AAAGTCAAACGCGAAGGAGTGGAACAGCGTCCAGACATCGCGGCGGCCGAAGCAAAACCAGCGGTTTGTCGCATCCATCAGGCGAATGACGTTGGCATGCGAGACGACAACGCCCTTAGGTGTGCCGGTCGAGCCCGAAGTATAAATCACGTAGGCAGCATTGTCCGGATGTACCGGAATGAAGGGCATCGAGACATGCTCGTCGGGACCAAGCCGGTCGGAGTCCTCCATCACGATCAATGGTGGGCCGAACGCAAGCCCGCGTTCCGCCAGCGCGCGGCTCGTCACGATTACCGCAAGGCCGCTGTCGTCAATCATGAAGCTCACGCGATCTGGGGGATAAGCCGGATCGAGCGGCACATAGGCTCCGCCTGCCTTGAGTGTGGCGAGCACCGCGACGACCATCTCGATCGACCGTTCGAACCACAGCCCGACACGCACCTCGGGACCGACCCCCGCGGCTACGAGACGGCGAGCGATTCTGTTGGCCCAGGCATCGAGCTCCGCATAAGGCAGCGCCATTTCCGGCGATGGCGGACATCCGCCCCACTCTAATGCGATTTGCTCTGGTGTCTCGGCGACCTGCCGGGCGAAACGCTGGTGCAAGCAATCCTCAACGACGATTGGCTGTCGGGAGCCGACATTGGCGAGCGCCTGGCGCTCCTGCGCGCCCAGAAGGCGAAGCTGCGCAAGTGGCCGACCGGGATCGGCGGCGATGTCTTCCAGCAAGACGCAAAGCTCGCGCGCCAGTTGCTCGATCGACGCGCGCAGGAACAGATCGGTGTTGAAGGAAACGACGCCGCCAAGTACGCCGTCCGCTCGCTCGTGAAAGAAAAATTCGAGGTCGAAGCGCGCCGCGCTCTGGTCTGCGATGGATTCAACCACCAGCCCATCGATCCGGGTCTGAGGCTCCGGCGCGTTCAGCATGGTCAAGGCGACCTGGAACAAAGGGTTGCGCGCTGGATCGCGCTCGGTCTGAAGCCGCTCGACCAGCGTCTCATAGGGAAGGTCGCCGTGGTCGATGGCGTCGACCATTACAGCGCGGACGCGATCGAGCAACTCGCCAAATCCCTCCTCGCCGCGCACCTCGAAGCGAAGCACGAGCATGTTGACGAGGAAACCGATGAGACGGTGGGTATGGCGATCCGCGCGTTGCGCTATCGAAGTCCCGATCACGATGTCGTGCTGCCGCGTATGGCGCGCGAACAAGACGCCGAACGCAGCCGTCAACACCATGAACAATGTGGCGCCGTCGGCGCAAAATTGCCGAAGCCGGCTGGTGACAACCGCCGGCAATGAGAAGGAAACCAGGTCGCCAGCAAAGGTCCGCATCCGCGGCCGTGGAAAATCCGTCGGCAATTCGACCAAAGGCAGATCGCGCAGCTGGTTCTCCCAATAGGCCAGCTGCGCCGTCAGCCCTGCCTGGTCGACCCGCTCGTGCTGCCAGGCCGCGTAGTCTAGATATTGAATCGGAAGCTCCGCAAGGTCCGGATCCCGGCCCGCGCGGAATGCAAGATAGCTCTCGACGATCTCGTCCACCAAGACCCCGATCGACCAGGCGTCGGCGATGATGTGGTGCACGCAGATCAGAAGCACGGACTTCGGAAGGCCGTCAGCCAGATCCGGAAGGCGCACCAGCTGCGCCCGAAACAATGGACCGCTCGCGAGGTCGAACCGATGCTGGCTCGCGCGCCACACAATTTCGTTCAACTCATCGGTTCCGACGAGCCGATCTCGCCAGTCCACGCATTCTAACGCGATCCGGCCGACGGGTTCGACGCACTGCCACGGAAGTCCATTCCGCTCGCGAACCGTCGTTCGAAGCACCTGTTGACGCCGCACCACCAGATCAACCGCCCGCGCGAGCGCGCCGTCATCAAGGTGTCCGGTCAGCGACAGTGCGGTGGAGATATTGTAGGCTGACGAATTCGGATTCATCTGATCGAGGAACCAGAGCCGCCGCTGCTGCAAGGAGGCTGGCGCCTCGGTCAGGCCGCGTGGGCGCAATTGGACCAGGTTGGTCTCCGCAATTCCCTCCTCGCGGAGCAACTCATCGAGGAGATCGAGGTCCTGCAGGTTCATCAGAAAGTGGCCCCGCCGTCGACTTCAATGACACGGGCCGTGAAATAATCACATTTGATAATGAATTCGAGCGCGAGCCAGAGCTCTTCTGTGGTCCCGACCCGGCCGAGCGGAACTTGTGCCAGCAATTGTTCGCGCTGCTCGGCGCTCATCGTCGCCAGCATCGGCGTGTCCGTAATTCCGGGCGCGATCCCGGCGACGCGGATGTTGTGTGGCGCGAGTTCGAGCGCCCAAGTCCTTGTCAGCGCGTCAAGGCCGGCTTTCGAAGCCGAATAGTTTGATTGCCCGGGATTGCCCTTGCTGGTCACCGAAGAGACATTCACGACGAGCCCCGACCCCACGCCGGATCGCAGCATTGCGGCGGCGACTTCGCGGGCCATCAGGTAGGGGCCGGTGAGATTGGTGTCGATCACTGCCTTCCATTGCGCGGTCGGCAATTTGCGAACCCATTGCTCCTCTGGAGCGACGAGCAGTCCATCGCGCAGCACGCCCGCGCAATTTACCAGCGTGTCGAGACGATCGAATCGGGCCAGAGCATCCTCGACGGCGGCCTTGACTTCGTCCTCGCGCGTCACGTCGACCTGTGTCGTCAGCAATTTTCCGGGAATGCCCTGGGCTTCACGAGCGAGGGTTCGCAGCCCATCCGCGTCGATGTCCGCGGCGACGACGCTGGCCCCCGAACGCACCAGCTGCAATGAGAATTGCCGGCCGATGCCGCTGGCTGCCCCGGTCACGATCGCCCTGACATCACACAGATTCACCATCGCCCCCATTTATCGAAACAAAATATACATCAGGACTTCGGCAGACGCGATAGCACGAAAGCGCTTCTTATACCAAAGGTCATCTGCATCGACCCACGTGAGCCCATTCGCGCATTCCGATTGACTTGATCACTTCGGGCAACGCGGCGAGTTTGTTCCAGGCCTCGCAGATCGCATCGACGATGGCGTTGTAGTTTTCGAAGACGCGGT